>NZ_JBITMP010000079.1:0-36663 GCF_044466425.1 Nonomuraea sp. NPDC049400 | reverse complement strand
CTGGTGCCGTCCGCGGTGCCGGCCCCGTTCACGTCCAGGCATTTGCCGCCGTAGACCCGCAGCTCACCGGAACCGGTGGAGGTCCACTGCTGGTTCGACTGCCCGTTGCAGTCCCAGATCTGCACCTGCGCGCCGTTGGCCTGCGAGGCGCCGCTGACGTCCAGGCACCGCCCAGACCCCACACCCTTGAACGTACTCGTGCTCCCTGGGGGCGAGGTGCCGGTGTCGAGGGTGAAGGCGTCCACGTCGAACAGGTAGCCCTGCCCTGTCGGGCCGCGGAAGACCAGGTACAGCGTCGTCGTGCCGGCCGGCGCGCCGCTGAGGTTCGCCGAGACGTCGGTGAAGGCGTCCCAGCTGCCGGTGCTCGCCACGTTCACCGTTCCCAGCAGCGTGCCCGTCGCCGAGCCCGCCCGCACCTCGATCCGGCCGCCCGCGCCGGCCGAGGACACCCGGGCGGTGATCCTCGTCGCGTTGCCCAGGTTGTACGGCTGGAAGGAGATCCAGTCGCCGTCGTCGGTGAAGCCGACCGTCTTGCCGCCTTCCGCGGTGGCGTGGTCAGCCGTCTGGATGCCCTGCTGGGCGCCGAAGTGCTCGGCCTGCCGGTGCCGCGGCTGGAGCGTACGGACGCTTGTGGACGTCAGACCGCCCTTGTCGGTGTACGAGGCCTCGAAGACGCCGTAGATGTTGGCCGCGGTGTCATGCTCACCGTCGGCCGGCAGCGAGATGGAGTCCGAGCAGCCGGTCTTGGAGGTGATCTTGTGGCGGTGGCTGTCGTGGCCGATGAAGTAGGCGACGGTGACCCCGGCGCAGTCGATGGTGCCGTCCTCCGGGTCGGTGACGGTGACCTGGAAGGGCACGGTGTCACCGAAGGAGAACAGCTGCCCGTCGGCAGGGGTGGTGAGGCTGACCGTCGGCGCGGTGTTGCCGACGTTCACGATCACGCTCGCCGTGCCGGTGAGCCCTTGCGGGTCCCGGACCGTGAGCGTCGCCGTGTAGGCGCCGTTCGTGGTGTAGGTCTTGCTCGGATTCGCCGCCGTGGAGGTGGTGCCGTCGCCGAAGCTCCACGAGTACGTCAGCGCGCCACCCTCCGGGTCGGAGCTGCCCGCCGAGGAGAAGTTCACCGTCAGCGGAGCCGGGCCCGACGTCTTGTCGGCGGACGCCTTGGCGATCGGATTGCGGTTGGCGTTGCCGATGTACTCGATTCGATACAGCGCCTGGTTGTTGTTCCCAGTGCCGTAGTCGAGGACGTACAGGGCCCCGTCAGGGCCGAAGGCCATGTCCATCACCTGCGTCCCCGACCAGGGGAACGCCGAGATCTCCCCGTAGGCGCCGTCGGACTTGACCTCGATCGCCTTGATCCAGCGCCGGCCGTACTCACCGGCGAAATACCGCCCGTCGAGCGCCTGGGGGAACTTGACCGCCGAGTTCAGGTTGGGGTCGTAACGGTAGACCGGACCACCCATCGGCGACTCCGACCCTGAGCCGAACTCCGGCGGGCTTCCGGCGTCCCCCGCATACCTGATCCACGCCGGCTTCGCCGGAGGCAGTGTGGTCAGGCCGGTGTTACGGAAGGAGTTGTTGGCCGGGCCGCCCGCGCAGTTGTACTTCGGACCGGTGCTGTTGGTGGCGAAGTTCCATTCGTTGTAGGTCTCGCTGCTGGTGTTCGTGCCCGTGCAGTACGGCCATCCGTAGTTGCCGGGGCCGGTGATGCGGTCGAACTCCACCTGCCCGCTCGGCCCGCGGTTGGGGTTGGTCACACCCGCGTCCGGCCCGTAGTCGCCGAGGTAGACGATGCCGGTCGCCTTGTCCACGCTCATCCGGAACGGGTTGCGGAAGCCCATCGCGTAGATCTCCGGCCGGGTCTTCGCCGTCCCCGGCGCGAACAGGTTGCCGCTGGGAATCGTGTAGGTCCCGTCGGGCTGCGGCTTGATGCGCAGGAGCTTGCCGCGCAGGTCGTTGGTGTTGGCGGCCGAGCGCTGGGCGTCGAACTGCGGGTTGCGGTCGGTCCGCTCGTCCAGCGGGGAGTAGCCGCTCGACTCGAAGGGGTTGGTGTCGTCGCCGGTGGTCAGGTAGAGGTTTCCGGCGGCGTCGAAGTCGATGTCCCCGCCCACGTGACAGCACTGGCCGCGGTCGTTCTGGACCCGCAGGACCACCTTCTCGCTGGCCATGTCGAGAGTGTCGTCCGGCTTGAGGGTGAAGCGGGACAGGTGCAGCTCGCCCTTCCACTGGTCGAACTGCGCCTGCGTGCCGTTGCTTGGCGCATCACCGTTCGGCGTGCTCAGCCGCGGCGAGTAGTAGAGCCATAAGTACCGGTTCGACCCGAAGCCGGGGTCCACCGCCACACCCTGCAGGCCCTCCTCGTCGTGACTGTAGACGTTGAGCCTGCCGGCCACCTTCGTGTTGCCGTTGACATCGGTGACGCGCACCGTGCCGTCGCGCGCCGTGTGCACCACCGACCGGTTCGGCATCACGGCCAGCGACATCGCCTCACCCAGCTCCGCACCGCCCGCCGCGAGAGAGACCTGCTGGTAGTCGGATGCCGGGATGTCGAGGGCGTTCGCCGGGGAGGCGTTGAGCGCGAGTGCTCCGGGAGTGACCAGCGCCATCGTGGTCAGCAAGGTGAGCCACGGACGTCGGGACATGAGTGTTCCCTCCTGACAGTGGGGCGCCGAGGGCGCGTCGTCGGACGGCGTCAGGCGCGGGCCCACTTCTGGTTGGTGCCGCCGGTGCAGGTCCAGATCTGCACCTTGGTGCCGTTGGCGGTGCCGTACCCGGACACGTCCAGGCACTTGTTCGCCCCCACCGCGGTGATGCTGCCGTCGGCGTTGAGGCGCCACTTCTGGTTGTTCTGCCCGTTGCAGTCCCAGATGATCACGCTGGTGCCGTCCGCGGTGCCGGCCCCGTTCACGTCCAGGCACTTGCCGCCGTAGACCCGCAGCTCACCGGAGCTGGTGGAGGTCCACTGCTGGTTGGACTGGCCGTTGCAGTCCCAGATCTGCACCTGCGCGCCGTTGGCCTGCGAGGCGCCGCTGACGTCCAGGCACCGCCCGGACCCCACACCCTTGAACGCGCCCGTGCTGCCCGAAGGCCCGCCCTGAGGCCCGGCGGACGCCATCACGGCCTGGGCGCCCGACGGCCAGGCGCCGTTGGTGACGGTGACGTTGTTGTTCACCACATTGCCGCGGTCGCCGTTGGTGATGTTGGTGCTGCCGTTGGTCGACCAGTTGCCGGTGACGGTGAAGTTGCCCATGTTCTCGCCGTACCAGTAGTTGGCGGTGGCCCAGGTGCCGGTGTTCGAGAGCACGTTGTTCCTGACGGTGTAGTACCTGGAGCCCTCGTCGAAGTAGATGCCGAACCAGCCGTTGGTGCGCAGGCAGTGGTTGTCGCTGATCACCGCGCCCGGGTTCCACGACAGCGTGTAGATGCAGCCGCCGTCGGTCATCTGCTGCATGACGTCGTGCACGTAGTTGCCGATGAGCCGGTTGCCGGAGGCGGTGGTGGCCGTGGTGTAGCGCGGCTGGAAGTCGTACAGGCCGCGGTCGGCGTAGTGGGTGCTGCCGCCCGGCTCGTTGGCGCCCCAGCCGTACCCGATCGACATGCCGGTGTACGGCATGTTGTAGACCTCGTTGTGGGACACGTCGGTGTTGGTGACGTAGGTGGTCAGGACCGAGACGACGCCCCGGTGGTCCAGGCCGAGGTCGTGGATGCGGTTGTTGCTGACGGTGATGTTCCGGTTGACCATCCGCTGGTCACTCGGGTGGTGAGCGTCGGCGCGCACGCCGCCCACCACGATGCCGCCGGCCGAGCTGCGGGCGATCTCCGACCGGGTCACCGTGATGTCGGCGGCGCCCAGTCCGACACCGCTGGCGTGCGCGTTGGCGTCGTTGCCGATGCCGATGGCCGTCTGTCCCAGGTTGACGAAGCGCGAGTCGGTGAAGGTGATGGTGTTCGCCGCGGAGACCTGTACGGCGGCGGGCATCTGGGACCAGTGCGGCCGGGTCGCCTCGAACTGGCGGCAGCCCTGATGGCAGGAGGTGAAGGCGGGCCAGCTCCAGTTGCCGGCCATGTAGGCGCCGGTCTGCTGGTCCACATAGCCCTGGTTGCCGCTGGGGCCGAGCCAGCTCGTGCCGGTGAAGGTGATCCCGCTGAACGTGATGTGGTGCGCGGGCGCGTCGTACGTGCCCCCGACGTGCACCAGCGACTGGAGCACCGGCAGCTCCACGCTGAGGTTGCCCATGTTCTGTCCGGCGAGCGGGATGTAGGACAGGGCGCCGGTCGCGGGGTCAAGGTACCACTCCCCCGGCGAGTCGAGGAACTCGTAGGCGTTGGCCAGGTAGAGCGGCCCCGCCCGGTGCGGGCTGGTGAAGGTGTCATACCCGAAGTTGTTGTTGTTCCAGGCGGGCTGCCGCATGGTGATGAGGTTTCCGCTGATGCTCTGCACCGGCGCGTACCGGTCGGTAAACGAACCGACGCTCTCCATCTCGATCCGGCCCTGGTTGGCGAGGTTGTTCAGATAGCTCAGCGCGCCGCTGGTGAACCTCATCCCGATGCTGCTCGCGGTGAAGTCGGACCGGTTGACGGCGGTGCGCGCCCGGGTGGCGAGCGCGCCGTCGACGTACAGCTGCCGGGTGTCGATCCCGGCGCCGACGTTGGCGCGCCAGATGTTCTTCGCGGAGTCGGCCAGTGACCAGCCGGTGACCGCCCTGGCTCCGCTGATGACCGGAACGGCCCCTGCCGCGGCCTGCCATCTGACGGAGTAGCCGTTGTTCCCGGAGTCTGCGGCGGCCAGCCGGAGCGGCGCGGACAGCCGGTACACTCCGCCGGCCAGCTCCACGACGATGTCACCGGACATCTCGGCGTTCAGCGAACGTACCGCCGTTTGCGCCGCGGCCAGCGAGCACGGCTGGGCGGACGTGCAGGCGGTGCCGGTGCCGGCAGGTGACGCGTACAGGGTCGTGGTGGCGGCAAGGGCCGGGGTGGCGGCGGCGACGAGGGCGAACGCCGCGGCCAGCGCCGCAGCGACGATGCCGATCAGAATCGGTCTCAGCGCCGTGACGGGCGAAGATGACTGCACGGTGGTTCCTTTGGGGGGACGGGTGTGGCCAGGTCACGCCCTGCTGCTCAGGCAGGTGACGCCCTTCTGAGGGTCTTCGCTACTAATTACGTTGTGAGTATTGATACCCGTCAAGGCCTTAAGCCCGCTTATTTCACCATTCGCACACACAAGGCATGGCGACAGTTAGCCGCTTTCCTTCTTTTACCAGCGGCGATGCCTGCCACTGCGTATGCCCGCGCCGATCGCTCTCGGATGAACCGTTCATATGTGTCGCACTAATCGGCACTACGTCCGAGCTTAAGAGGGCACCTCATCAGTCATACTTTGCAGGGAACGGCGAGGAGGAAGCACGGTGACCGACACCCCGCGCGAGAGCGGATACCGGCCGGGTTACGAGGTGGCAGCCGAGCAGGTACTGGAGTTCATCGTCCGACTCGGCCTGCGACCGGGCGACCGCATGCCGACCGAGATCGAGCTGGCCCGGCAACTGGGCACCAGCCGCACCGTGGTCCGCGAGGCGGTGAAGATACTCTCCGCGCTCGGCCGGGTGCGCGCCCAGAAGGGCCGCGGCCTGTACGTGGCCGACGACGAGGGGATGCTCGGCACCGGGCGCTGGGCGTCCTTCTTCCTCCCGACCGACCTCGACCACGTCTACATGCTGTTCGAGTTCCGCCGCACGCAGGAGATGGAGACCAGCCGGCTGGCCGCCCGCCGCGCCACTCCTGCGGAGCTGAGGGCCATCGAGGAGGCAGCCGGCAGGTGCCGCCACGGCTTCGAGACGGGACGCGAGGAGCTGTTCAACGAGGGCGACGACACCTTTCATGCCGCCGTCGCCACGGCCTCGCACAATGTGTTTCTCCAGGTCGCCGTGCGGGAGGCCCGCAGGCTGCAGGCGCAGTCCAGCCTCATCGGGCTGCGCGGCTCGGTGGGCGGGCACGCCGCCAAGGCCGTCGAGGAGCACGACGCCATCTACCAGGCCATCCGCGCCGGTGACCCCGAAGCGGCCGCCCAGGCCGCGGCCACGCACATCGACAACACCCTCGACGACTACCGGAGAGAGATCCAGCAGCGCCTCTTCTCGTCCCAGTGAGCCGGCCATCCGAACCGGTTCGCCCAGTTGGGAACCGACGGGACCTGATCAGACGAGCCGGCGGCAGATGAACGTTTCATCGAGCCCGACTGCGAGCGTCGCCGATGAGTGCCCCCGGGCAGGGCTTCCGGCAGGCAGGCGGACAGGACGGAGCCTTGACAGTCGGTCCGCCCGTCGTATGTGCTTCGCTGTACGCCGCTGTCTCCCCCTCCTCAGCTGATTCAGCACATTAGCGAATCGATTCGCATCGCTCTCCAAGCGCGGCTGTCTCCGTCTCGCCCTACCTCCGAGGAGTACGACAATGCAGCCTTCATCCGTTCCCTTATCGAGCCGTTCGAGGCGTGGGTGGCGCGCTCGGGCGGCCGTCGTCGCATCTGTGGTGGCGGCACTGGCAACGCTCCTGGCCGCCGCCCTGACCTGGTCGGCACCGGCATCGGCAGCGACCGCGCCGCTGGTGGGCGTGGGGTCTGGGCGGTGCCTGGACGTCAGCGGCGCCTCGCAGACGAACGGCGCGCCGGTGCAGATCTGGGACTGCAACGGCCAGTCCAACCAGCAGTGGACCTCCACCGGTTCCGGTGAGCTGCGGGTCTACGGCGGCAAATGCCTGGACGTGAACGGGGCCGGCACCGCGGACGGCACCAGCGTGATCATCTGGGACTGCAACGGGCAGAACAACCAGAAGTGGCGCCTCAACGCCGACGGCACCATCACGGCGATGGGGGCGAACAAGTGCCTGGACGTGTCCGGGTACGGCACCGCCAACGGCACCAAGGTGCACATCTGGACCTGCCACGGCGGCACCAACCAGAAATGGACCACCGGAGCCGAGCCCACGCCGACGCCGACCCCGCAGCCGCCCGGCGCGCGCCCGTGCGACATCTACGCCTCCGGCGGCACGCCATGTGTGGCCGCGCACAGCACGACACGGGCGCTCTACGGCTCGTACAACGGCAACCTGTACCAGGTCAGGCGCTCCTCGGACAACACGACCAGGAACATCGGCGTGCTGAGCGCGGGCGGTGTCGCCGACGCCGCGGCCCAGGACTCGTTCTGCGCCGGCACCACGTGCGTCATGACCGTCGTTTACGACCAGTCCGGGCGCGGCAACGATCTGTGGTACCAGGGATCCAGCGTGGTCCCCGGCTCCCCTCAAAGCAGGCCCGCGATCGCGACCACCGAGTCGCTCACCGTCGGCGGCGGCAAGGCGTACTCGCTCTACATCAACCCCGGCAACAGCTACTGGCGGGACGGCCACCTGACCGGCGTGCCCACCGGCAGCGCACCGGAGGGCATGTACATGGTCACCAGCGGCACCCACGTCAACGGCGGTTGCTGCTTCGACTACGGCAACAGCGAGACGACCAGGAAGGCCGACGCCGCCGGCGCCATGGACGCCATCAACTTCAGCACCCAGTGCTGGTTCGGCGGCTGTCAGGGGACCGGCCCCTGGGTCCAGGCGGACCTCGAATGGGGGCTCTACCCCGGCGGCAGCCAGTCGTGGAACCCCAACCAGCGGGCCTTCCCCCACAAGTTCGTCACCGCCACGCTGAAGAACAACGGCACGACCCGGTTCGCCATCAAGGGCAGCAACGCGCAGTCCGGCAGCCTGTACACCCTGTACGACGGGCCGCTCCCCAACGGCTACAGCCCGATGAAGAAGCAGGGGGCCATCATCTTGGGAAGCGGCGGCGACTGCTGCAAGCCCGACGGCGGCGCCAATCTCAGCGCCGGAACCTTCTACGAAGGAGCCATGGTGGCCGGCTATCCCACGGACGCCACGGAGAACGCCGTCCAGGCCAACATCATCGCCGCCGGCTACCGCTGACCCGGTCCCAGGACGGGACCCTCGGCGAAACCGGATGCCGGCCACCTACCCCGCCGGGGGACGATGGCCGGCATCCGGACGAGGCCGGACACCGGAGAGGGGCGCATGACACTAGGTCTGCTGGAAGCCGCCGGTGACCGCCAGCAGGCGTCGTCCGGCATGCTCCGGCCGGATGTTGGGGCCCTCGGCGGCCCTGGCGTCCGGCCGGCGGGTGAACGCGTTGATCGCGTGCTCGTCGATCGTGATGCCGAGGCCCGGCGAGTCTCCGAGGATGAACGCGCCGTCCTCGACGTACAGGTCGAGCGACACTCCGAGCGGCGGGTGCAGGTCCTGCAACTCGCTGGCCAGGTGGTTCGGCACCGACGTCGCGGCGTGCAGCAGCGCGACCGGCGTGGCGCCGATCGGGCTGACCGGCAGGTCATGGGCGTGCGCCAGCGTGGACACCCGGAGGAAGTGGGTCACCCCCCAGACCACGGCCGTCTGGACGATGTCGACGGCCCCCGCGGCCAGCAGCGGACGGAACTGCTCGAGCCCGGTGAGGTTCTCCCCCGTGGCGACGGAGGCGCGGATCCCGCGGCCGACGGCGGCCAGGCCCTCGGCGTCCCACCGCCGGACCGGCTCTTCGATCCACGTCAGATCCAGCGTGCGTTCGAGCTCGCAGACGTGCCGGACCGCCTGCTTACGGGTCCAGGCCTCGTTCACGTCGAGCATCAGGCCCGGCCGCGATCCGTGCCTCGCCTCAGTCAGGACATCCCGTACCAGCGTCAGGCGGTGCCGGTCGCTTTCGATGTCGAGGCCGCCCTTGATCTTGGCCGCGCGCAGACCGTGCTGGGCGTAGACCTGGTAGGCCGAGACGAGTTCGTCGTCGGTCAGGCCGATGTCGAGGCCCGAGGCGTAGGCGGGCACCCGCCGGTCGCGTCCGCCGAGCAGCCGCCAGAGCGGTTCACCGGCCGCCTGCGCCTTGATGTCCCACAGGGCGGTGTCGAGTGCGCCGATCGTGCCGAAGACGGCGCCGGCGTGGCCCGCCTTGAAGGTCTGCCGCAGCATGCGGTCGTAGAGCGCCGTCACGCCGCGCGGATCCTCGCCCTCGATCGCGGCGAAGACAGCGTCGATCTCCACGTGCGGCCCGAGGCCGATGCCGGTGATCCCCTCGTCGGTGTCCACCATGACGAGCGGCACCAAGACGACTCCGTCGGCGAAGACGCCGTTGGCGTCACCGACGGGACGGCCCCACTCCTGGACCGTCGTCGTGGTGCGATACCCCGTGATCCGCATGTCAGCCCTTCGTGGAACCGGCGGTGACGCCGTCGGCGATCTGGCGCTGGAGGAACAGATAGATCATCAGCACGGGTATCGCAGCGATCAGGACTCCCGAGGCGAAGGTGGGGATGTCGTCGGAATACTGTCCGCGCAACGCGTTGACCCCGATCATCAGGGTGCGATGCTCGGGCGACGGCATCATGAGCAGGGAGATGAGCACGTCGTTCCAGCAGAACAGGGCGTCGAGGATGCCGACCGACACCAGTGCCGGAACTCCCAGCGGGAGCATGATCCGCCGGTACACGCCGTACACCGTGTTCCCGTCGATCCTGGCCGCGTCGACGATCTCCGCCGGAATGGTCCTGTAGTGGCTCGTCATCAGGAAGACGGTGAACGGGAGGAACTGCGCGACGTAGGCCAGGATCAGTCCCGGATAGGTGTCGATGAGCCCGCTGTCGGCCATGACCCTGGTGAGCGGCACCATGATCACCTGGAACGGGATGAACAACCCCGCGAGACAGCCCAGGAAGATCACCGAAGAGCCGCGGAAGCGCAGCTGGCTCAGCGCGAAGCCCGCCATCGACCCGAACAGCAGCAGCAGGGCCACGGCGAATGCCACGACGATGAACGAGTTGACGAAGTACTGCGCCATTCCGGCGCCGGCCCACGCCTCGGCGAGGTTGTCCCAGCGCAGGGAACCTGCCGGGGAGAACCGGTCGAGGATGTAGTCACGGCGGGTCTTCATCGCGACGTTGGCGGTGAACACGAGAGGATAGATCGTGGCCAGCGCGAGAACGGCCATCGGAACGGCGGCCCCCCACCTGGCCAGACGCCTGCCGGGCATCAGTCCTGCCTCCCCGCGCGGCGGAGCACAGTGATCTGCAGGAGCCCCACCACGAGCATGACGACGAAGAGCACCGTCGAGGCGGCCGAGGCGAGCGCCGGCTGGTTCATCTGTCCCTGCTGGTGCCAGATGTAGTACTCCGGCAGGTAGGTCTCCCCCTCCGGGCCCCCGCTGGTCATGACGAAGAGCAGGCCGAACATGGACGTCAGCATCCCGATCATCGTGGTCACGAAGACGAATTGAATGGTGCGCGTCAGGCTCGGGATGATCACGTGCCAGATGGTCTGGCGGAGCGACGCGCCGTCCACGCGGGCGGCGTCCAGCAGCGAGGCGTCCAGGGTGCTGAATCCGGCGAGGAACACCACCAGGGCCATCCCGAACGTCGCCCATATGTGCACGCCGACGACCGTGAACATGGCGATGCCCGGATCGCCGAGCCAGTCGACGGGGCCGACGCCGATCGCCCCGAGGACGGCGTTCAACGGGCCGTCGAACCCGAGCATGAGGTTGAAGATCGCGCCGACGATCACCGGTGAGAGCACGGCCGGGAAGAAATAGACGCTGCGGTAGACCCGGTGACCCGGCACGCGCAGATAGATGAAGGTCGCGAGCAGACCCGGGATCGCGACCGCCACGGGAAGCAGCAGCACCAGCAGCCCGACGTTGCGCAGCGCGGTGCGGAACAACGGATCGCCGGCCAATTCCAGGTAGTTGCTCAGGCCGACGGGGGTTCCGTTGAGCTCGCCGTCACCCGTGAACGAGAAGTTGACCCCCAGGACCAGCGGCCACAGCCGCAGCACCACGATGATCAGTACGGCCGGGGCCACCAGGACGTAGGGCGCGAGGCGCTCGGCGCGCGCCCCACGGGTGGTACGGGCGTCCCGGCGGCGTCCCCGGTGCTTGACGGTCGCTGCGTCGGCCCGCCCGGAGCCGGCCGGGCGGACCAACGGCGACGGGCCTCCGATCGGCACGCGGTCAGCCCGCCCGGTCGGAGGCGGCCAGCTGCTCCACGGCCTTGTCCACGGTGGTCGACCCGCTCAGGAGCTGCTGGGACAGCCTTCCCATCAGGTCCAGGGTCTTGGAGGACAGCGCCACGTGCAGGGCGGGCTTGCCGGTTTTGATCTCGGACGCGATCGTGGCGGCGGCCGGGCCGGCCTGCGAGACGTCGATCGTCGTGTCGGAAGCGATCGCGCCGGCCTTGGAGTAGAACGCCGTCAAGGCGTCGGTCGAGGTCAGGGATCGCACCAGATCGGCGGCCAGTTCGGGGGCCTTCGTCCACTTGGCGACCCCGTAGCCGATGCCGCCGTCGTACGGAAGGCTCGGGGTGGCTCCGTCGGTGACGACGGGGGCCTGCATGACGCCTATCTTGTCGGGCGGCAGGAACTCGCCGAAATCCTTCCAGTGCCCGATGTCCGACATCAGCCCGATGATGTGAGCGGCCTTACCGGTCTCGAAGACTCTGAAGATGTCGGTGAACATCGCGGTGGAGTTGGCACCGTCGTTGTTCAGCCCTTTGTCGCCGGCGTCCTTCCACAGCTCGAAGATCTGCTTCACGTGAGGAGAGGTCCAGTCACGCTTCCCGGCGATCCAGTCGTCGTACTCCTGAGGCGTCAGGACGCCGGATCCGAGGCCCGACATGAAGAACTGGATTCCGGCGCCCTCCTTGTTGCCAAGCGCGAAGCACGTGGCCCCGGTCGCCTTCTTGATGGCGGCGCAGCCGCTGACGAACTCGTTCCAGGTCTTGGGCGGGTTCGCCGGGTCGAGACCGGCCTTCTCGTAGAGCGTCTTGTTGTAGTAGATCGGGTGCCCCTGCAGGGTCACCGGTGCGGCGTAGATCTTGCCGTCCTTGCTGAAGGCGTCCCAGCCCGCCAGCCGGCTCTTGTCCTCGGCCACGTACTGGTCCAGCGGAAGGAGCGCGTCGACCCGGTCGCGGATCTGCCCGCCCCCGTTGAAGAGCATGACGTCGGGCCCCTTGCTGGACTGGATCGCCGTGCCGAGCAGGGTGTAGTACTGGTCGAACGGCTGGGCGACGAACTCGACGGTGACGCCCGGATGCCGCTTGGCGAAGTCGGCCTTGGCCTTCTCGATGTAGGCGGTGGCGGCCGGCTCACCGGATTTCCAGTCCCAGACCACGAGCTTCTGCTGCTTCTGCTGCGAGTCCCCAGAGGGGGAGTCCGTCCGGGCCGCGCTCCCACAGCCGGCCACGGCCAGTGCCGCGACCATCAAGGCCGACCATAACGCTCGCTGCTTCATTGCTGCTCCCCTGACGTCTCCGGCGTCAAACGTAATTCGTATGACGTATAACGTCAATGGAGCTCACGTATACTGGCGCGGTGGCGCTGTCACTTGCCAGGCCACCGGAGGCGACATGACGGCATCGCAAGAAACGTCCGGCAGTGTCCCGGCGCCACCGGCCTGGGTACGACGCCCGGCCAGTCTCGCCGGAGCGGTGACAGCCGAGCTGGTGGAGCGCATCGTTCGCGGTGTGCACCCGCCGGGCACACCGCTGCCCCCCGAGCCCGCGCTGTGCGAGGCCTTCTCCGTGAGCCGCACCGTCGTGCGCGAAGCAGTGAAACTCCTGCAGGAGAAGGGACTCGTACGGGTCCGCCAGGGCTCCGGCACCATGGTGACCCCACCGGCGATGTGGGACATGCTCGACGAGTTGGTCCTCGCCGCGACTATCGCCGAGGACGAGAGTCTGGCGATTCTCGACGACCTCGTCGTCACACGGCGCGTGCTGGAGTCCGACATGGCCAACGTCGCCGCCCGCCTGGCCGAGCCGGAGACCATGGAGCAGCTGCGCGCGTTGGTGGACCGGATGGACGAGCTCGTGGACGACCCGGTCACATACGCCGAAAGCGATCGCGCCTTCCACGACACGATTATGCGGGCGTCGGGGAACCGCATCGCCCGTGGCGTCGTACGGGCGCTGGAAAGCCAGGTCGTCAACACCGCCCGATACCTGGGCCGGACCGAGCGGGCCCTGTGCGTGGCGTCGAACCTCGGCCACCGCCGCATCTACGAACGCATCGCCGCCCACGATCCCGGCGGCGCCGCCGAGGCGATGTTCAATCACATCACCGAGGCCTGGATCGTCCGCCGCAGCGGAACGGCCGATCCCGTACGGCTGCGGCGTTAGTACGGCCACACCCGCGAGACCGGGCGCGCGGAACGATTCGATTGACCGCCCGTGAAAGTTTCATCGCGAGGCGTCAGCGATGGCCATGACCGCTTCTCCTGGTCAGGCGCCGGAGCGGCGGGGTCGTCTCAGGCATAGGCCCTCATTGGCACAAGAGCGAGCCTTGACAGGTCTTGTCACGGTCATATTTGCTCCGCTGCACCATCGCCTCCAGCCGCCCGGAAGAAAGGAGATCCGATTGCGGCGGCATTGAGTGAGCGCTAACACTTCGGGAACTCGACCGGCCGGCCGCCGACGCCCTCACCTCTCGGAAAAGGTGGTGAAAGTGGCTTCCCAGTTAATGTGTGTCACCACGAGAACGGCAAAGGAATTTGCGTGATGTCGAGGCTCAGGTATCTCTTAACCGCTATCGCGTCCGCTGTACTGCTCGTCGTCCTGGCCACGGTGCATACGGCGCTGGGCGACAGCGCGCCCCCGTCGCTCGCGCAACAGAGCGCCCTCGCGCCCACCGCGGGATGCGGCAAGGCTCCGACACTGAGAAGCGGTCCACAGTCGATTACGACCAGCGGCAAAAATCGCAGCTACATCCTGAGAATTCCGGACAACTACAACAACACCACTCCCTACCGATTGATATTCGGGTTCCACTGGAACGGCGGCACCGCCAACGATGTCGACTCGGGCGGAACCAGCGGGTACCCCTGGTCCTATTACGGGCTCAGGGCGTTGTCGAACAACACCGCGATCTTCATCGCGCCTCAGGGAATCAACAACGGCTGGGCCAACTCGGGCGGTGAGGACGTCACCTTCGTCGACGACATGATCCGCCGGATCGAGGCGGACCTCTGTGTGGACACCGCCCAGCGCTTCGCCCTGGGCTTCAGCTACGGCGGCGGCATGAGCTACGCGCTCGCGTGCGCCCGGGCGACGGTCTTCCGCGCGGTGGCGGTCTACGCCGGCGCGCAGCTCAGCGGTTGCAGCGGCGGCACCGAGCCCGTCGCGTACATCGGACTGCACGGCCTCAGGGATCCGGTGCTCAACATCTCCGCGGGCCGGTCGCTGCGCGACAGGTTCGTCAGGAACAACGGCTGCACGCCCCAGAACCCGCCGGAGCCGGCGCAGGGCAGCCTGACGCACATCGTCACCTACTACTCGGGGTGCAGGGCCGGGTATCCGGTCGCATGGGCGGCATTCGACGCGGGTCACACTCCCGGTCCCGTGGACGGGAAACCCGGCGACTTCGAACCCGGCGAGAATTCGTGGACCAGGCCAGTGGTGTGGAATTTCTTCACGCAGTTCGGAGGCGGCAACCCGACGCCGACCCCCACGGGTAATCCGCCGGCGACGGGCGCGCTCAAGGGTGTGGGGTCCGGGCGGTGCCTGGACGTCAGCGGCGCCTCGCAGGCCAACGGCGCGCAGGTGCAGATCTGGGACTGCGGCGGCCAGTCCAACCAGCAGTGGACGTCGACGGCCGCGGGTGAGCTGCGGGTGTACGGCGGCAAGTGCCTGGACGTGAACGGGGCCGGGACGGCGGACGGCACCGCTGTGATCATCTGGGACTGCAACGGGCAGAACAACCAGAAGTGGCGCCTCAACGCCGACGGCACCATCACCGCGGTCGGCGCGAACAAGTGCCTGGACGTGTCCGGGTACGGCACCGCCAACGGCGCCAAGGTGCAGATCTGGAGCTGCCACGGCGGCACCAACCAGCAATGGACCCGCGTCTGACAGCCCGTGACAGCTGACCACGCGCCATCGCCGGGGCGAGTCATCGCCCCGGCGAAGGCGACGAGCACGCAGGCACGTACATGGTGCAGGGCTCGTGCTCGTGCCCGACGGAGGCCACCCACCCGCCACCCCCATGGGCTTGGAGAACCGAAATGGCTGATTTATCGCGAAGACAAGCGCTGAGATTCGGCGCGGCCGGAGCTGGAGCCGCGCTGTTGCCGTTGCAATGGACGGCCGCGGCGCGGGCCGCTTCGGCGCCCCCTCCGGAGGTGAGCGCCGCGAACGACCTGGCGCTGTGGTACGACGAGAGCGCCGGCACGGAGTGGCTGCGGGCGCTTCCGATCGGCAACGGTCGCCTGGGCGCCATGGTGTTCGGCAACATCGACACCGAGCGGCTGCAGCTCAACGAGGACACCGTCTGGGCCGGTGGGCCGTACGACCAGAGCAACCCGAAGGGTGCGGCGGCGCTGGGGCAGATCCGGCAGCTGGTCTTCCAGAACCAGTGGAGCCAGGCCCAGAGCCTTGTCGACCAGAACATGCTGGGCAACCCTTCGGCTCAGCTGGCGTACCAGCCCGTGGGCAACCTGCGACTGACCTTCGGCAGCGCCACCGGCGTCTCGGAGTACAACCGCTGGCTGGACCTGACCACTGCCACCACGACGGTGACGTACCTGCAGAACGGCGTGCGGTATCGGCGCGAGGTGCTCGCGAGCGCGCCGGACCAGGTGATCGCCCTCCGACTGACCGCCGACAGGCCCGGCTCGATCACGTTCTCCGCGACGTTCGACAGTCCGCAGCGGACGACGCGCTCCAGCCCGGACGGCACGACGGTGGCGCTCGACGGCATCTCCGGCGACCAGAGGGGCCTGGCCGGCAAAGTCAGGTTCCTGGCACTGGCCCGGGCCGTCGCCGAAGGCGGCAGTGTCAGCAGCTCCGGCGGCACGCTGCAGGTGAGGGCCGCCAACAGCGTGACGGTGCTGATCTCCATCGGCTCCGGCTACGTGAACTACAAGGACGTCAGCGGCGACCACCAGGGCATCGCCCGGCGTCACCTCGACGCCGCCGTCACGAGGACCTACGACGACCTGCGCGGCCGGCACGTCGCCGACTACCAGCGGCTGTTCGGGCGGACGACGCTCGACCTCGGCCGCACCGCGGCGGCCGACCAGCCGACCGACGTCCGGATCGCGCAGCACGCGAACAGCAACGACCCGCAGTTCTCGGCGCTGCTGTTCCAGTACGGCCGTTACCTGCTGATCTCCTCCTCGCGTCCCGGCACCCAGCCCGCCAACCTGCAGGGCATCTGGAACGACTCCCTGACCCCGGCCTGGGACTCGAAGTACACCCTCAACGCCAACCTGCCGATGAACTACTGGCCGGCCGACACGACCAACCTGGCGGAGTGCTACGAGCCGGTGTTCAGAATGATCAACGACCTCACGGTCACCGGCGCGCGCACCGCCCGAGTGCAGTACAACGCCGGCGGCTGGGTGACCCACCACAACACCGACGGCTGGCGGGGCAGCTCGGTCGTCGACGGCGCGACCTGGGGCATGTGGCAGACCGGCGGCGCATGGCTGGCCACCATGGTCTGGGATCACTACCTCTTCACCGGCGACCTCGACTTCCTCCGGCAGTACTACCCGGCGATGAAGGGGGCCGCGCAGTTCTTCCTGGAGACTCTCGTGGAGGAACCGAGTCTCAAATATCTGGTCACGAACCCGTCGAACTCGCCCGAACTCACCCACCACGCGGGCGTCAGCGTGTGCGCCGGGCCCACGATGGACAACCAGATCCTGCGGGACCTGTTCAACGGCTGCGCCAAGGCCGGCGAGCTGCTCAGCACGGACGCGAGCTTCCGGGCGCAGGTCCTGGCCGCCCGGGACCGGCTCCCGCCGATGCGGGTCGGCTCACGCGGCAACATCCAGGAGTGGCTGTACGACTGGGTCGAGACCGAGCAGAACCACCGGCACATCTCCCACCTCTACGGCCTGCATCCCAGCAACCAGATCACCAAGCGCGGCACCCCCGCGCTGTACACCGCCGCGCGGCGCACCCTCGAACTGCGCGGTGACGACGGTACGGGGTGGTCGCTGGCCTGGAAGATCAACTACTGGGCGCGGATGGAGGAGGGCACGCGGGCGCACGACCTGATCCGCGCGCTCGTGACGACGGCCCGGCTCGCGCCGAACATGTTCGACCTGCACCCGCCGTTCCAGATCGACGGCAACTTCGGCGCGACGTCCGGCATCGCGGAGATGCTGCTGCACAGCCACAACGGCGAGCTGCACGTGTTGCCGGCGCTGCCGGCGGCCTGGCCGAGCGGGAAGGTGCTGGGTCTTCGGGGGCGCGGCGGATACACCGTGGACGCCACGTGGAGCTCCGGTGGGGCCACCGAGATCCTCATCAGGTTCGACCGTGACGGGACGGTCAACGTGCGCAGCCGGATCTTCGCCGGAACCTACCAGGTGGTCGACACCACGACCGGCGATACGGTCAGCGTCACCAAACCCGAGAACGACGTCATCAGACTGACCGGCCAAGCCGGTCGTACGTACCGCATGACCGGGTCCGGCGGCCCCGCGCCGGCGACCTACGTGCGGATCACCAACGCGACCACCGGCCTGGTGCTGGACAGCGGCGGGAATGTCACCTCCGGGGCGAACCTCAAGCAGTGGAACTGGGACGGCAGCACCAACCTGCAGTGGCAGCTCGTGGACCTGGGCGGCGGGTGGTACCGCATCGTCAACCGCACCAACGGCATGGTCGCCGACAGCTGGGGCAACACCGCCAACGGCGCCAACGCCAGGCAGGCGGCGTGGAATGGCGGCAACAACCAGCAGTGGCGCCTCAACAACATGGGCAACGGCCGCCACCAGATCATCAACCGCGGCACCGGCACGGCCCTCGACGGTATGGGCAACAGCACCGCCGGCTCCACCGTGGCCATGTGGACGCCGAACAACAGCACCAACAACCAATGGACCATCACGGGCGTGTGAACCCGACGACGCTCGCAGTCCTTTTGCGCGCGCTCCGCCGCAACCGGCCACCGGTTGCGGCGAAGCCATGAGCTGACCGACGCAGATTCAGGAACGTCCGCTCCACGTCCATTTCTGGTTGTCGCCGCCCAGCAGCTGTAGATCTGCACCTTCGCGCCGTTCCCGCTGCCGCTGGTGGCACGACAGGCCTGAACTGCCGTACGTGCCGGGCAGCATGGTGACCGGACGCGTGAGCGCGGTCGGGGAAGGGGTGGACTCGAGCTGGTCAGGTCGGCGTGTGCTGGCGGGTACCGGGGAGACCGGCGGCTTCACCGAGCGTGCGGCGGCGTTGACGGAGGACCTGATCCCGGTACCGGACGAGCTGGACCTCACCGACGCCGTCGCTCTGCACACCGACGGCAGCACGGCGCTGGGCCTGGTCGAGAAAGCCCGCATACTCCCCGGCGACTGGCTGCCGGTCGAGGCGGCGGGCGGCGGTGCCGGAAGCCTGCTGGTGCAACTGGCGCACGCCGCCGGCGCCAAGGTCATCGGCGCCGCGCGTGGCATCCAGAAGCTGGACGCGGTCCGCGATCTGGGCGCGGCATCCGTGGTCGATTACTCCCGTCCTGACTGGACGGAGCAGGTACGTGAGGCC
The DNA here is from genome assembly GCF_044466425.1 of Nonomuraea sp. NPDC049400. Classification (NCBI taxonomy): domain Bacteria; kingdom Bacillati; phylum Actinomycetota; class Actinomycetes; order Streptosporangiales; family Streptosporangiaceae; genus Nonomuraea; species Nonomuraea sp. NPDC049400. Next base: position 18,085 of record NZ_JBITMP010000079.1, on the reverse strand, counting down.
ACCGGTGGCACAGGCCCCGATGTGGGTTCGACGGGGTCGGCGGTGAAATCGGCCGGGTCGCGTTCGAGGTGACAGCGGACGATGGCCGCTTTTCCATTCACGGCGCCTCCAGCGGGACGGTCACGGTGATCGATCCTGCGGAGGCGCAGCGGCGCCGAGTCGCGCAACGCCGTTGGAAAGACTCTGCTGCTGATCTGAAAGTGCATGTGCGGATGTGGCTGCTTGAGCCGGGCCGGGATGTCGCTGATCGCCATGCTCTTCACCAAGCCCGCCGAACGCGCCAAGGCCCGGCCGAGCGCCTGGCCCTTGCCGGTCTCCAGGTCGGGGTCGAGGGCGATCGCGACGCCATCGCCGCGCTGGCCGAACGCCTTGCTGACACGCCAACGCCGGGAGGACCCACCCCTGAAGAACTCGGCACCCACCAAGCGTTCATCTCTCTAACCGCCCTCCGCAACAGCCTCCCCAAGGTCCAGCCCATGGACCACTTCCATCGCGACAAGGGCCGATGGAGGAACCGAGGACAAGTCGCCCGTCAGCGCGTCAGCGCGGCGCCCAGCAGGCGGATCACATCGGCCTCGGCGGGGTTGACGTCGTCGCTGGATGGCGCGTGTTCGGTGATGGCTGCCCCGACGATGTCGTCCACCTGGGAGATGAGGTCGACCAGTCGCTGCGGCTGCACGCCGTTCGGCTCCGGGTAGCAGGTTGCGCCGAAGGCAGTGGGCTCCAGGACGTCGAGGTCGATGTGGACGTACACGGGGCCGCGCAGATGGTCGAGTGCGCGCTCCAGGTCGTCTACGCCATATCTGCGCAGGCCGGTCTTCGCGAGGTACTCGTGCTCGGACGCGTCACCCGCTCGCTCTCCGGCGATGATCACCTGATGCGGTGCCAGCGGTTGCTCCAGCGTGAGGCCGGTCGGCCCGTCTCCTAGCAGGGCGCGCACCACCATCCCGTGGAAGGCCCCCGATGGCAGCGTGTGAGGGCTGTAGACGTCCGGGTGAGCATCGATCCACAACACCGTCAATGCATCCCCATAGCGAGTGTGGGCAGCGGTGATCGGCGGGATGTCGACCGCGCAATCGCCGCCGACAGTGATCACACGGTCGTCGATGCCCTCCAGTGCCTTCCGCGTCAGCCGCTGGTTCTCAACGAGCACGTCGTACGCGCGGATCCCGGCGGCCTTGTCCCCGCCCGTTTCAAGCACTGGCACGGTCACCACCGTGTCCGCCGGAACGAGCTCGGCGGCGCGGCGAGCGCCGGCCATCAGCCGCGGCGCCTTGCTCGACGCCGATCCTTGCCATTGCGGTACGCAGAGTGCAGTCGTCATGCGGTGACAATACGAGATACCAGAATCAAGGGTCTAGATCGCTCTCTTGTTTCATCGAGGAAATTTCCGCCGGATCGACACAACGGCAGGAATTTATACGGCAGATTCTCGTCAACCCTCGGTTGCCTTCCGCGTCAGAGCCAATGCACCAGATCCGGTCCGAAACACCTATCAGCCGCGGGTGGTTGATCACTCCCGTGGAAGAGGTTGGAGCAGGTGGCAGGACCTAAGCAGTCCCCCTTCGCGATCACAGCCCCGGCCAGCCGCACACGCACGCTGGACCGATTCGAGCAGTTCCCCGCCGAGGGAGCGCTGCCGTCGGCGCTGGAAGAGGTCGCCTTCCGCGACCAGCACATCATGATCCCGAGCTGGCCGTACTCGTTCGTGGTGGCGCTGGAGGCCGGCCACAGTTCCTGGACCGCGCCGCTGGATGCGCTCCGGCTGGCGCACGGCGATGACCTGGACGTGGTGACCGCCGCTCAGCTGCGCGATGTCGTGGGGCGGTTGATGGCTGCCAGGCAGTGGCGGGCCGGTGATGCGGACATCCTCATCGTGGCCGACGCCGGCTGTGACGGGCCGCGCCTGACGTGGCTGCTGCGTGATCTTCCGGTGCAGATCCTGGCCCGCATGCGCTCGGATCGCGTGCTGCGCCGGCCCGCTCCAGCACGGGTCGCCGGGACCAACGGTCGGCCGCCGTGCCACGGCAGCGAGCACACCTTCCGCCTGACCGCTGACCTACGCCGCCCCGGGGAGAGACCCGCTGTGCCGCAGCGTCTGTCACCCGGCCGCCGCAACACCAACCGGCTCCACGCCACGACGTGCCCACCGCGACCGGCCTGACCAGCGCGGACCCCGGCGAAGAAACCAAGAACCAAGCAGTCCGCTAACCCGCGTCCACGACGCACACGCTGAAGATCAAGCTAGTGCGTCGCCGAGCCGCCAATCCATTCACTCCTGCCAGGTGGGCTGCGGCTGCGCGGCTCGGCGGCGCGTCAGCACGCGAGTGGTGCCGCCGTCATCTTCGGCAATGTCCCGGACGTGCTCGAAGCCAATCTTGTTCAGCACAGCCAGCGAGGCACTGTTCGACGCCGCTACGGTGGCGTGCACCTCCGTGAGCCCCAGGGTGTCGAAGCCGTAGGCGACGATCGCCTCGGCCAGTTCCCTCCCCAGGCCCGATCCCCACACATCAGGGGCCAGGGCGTAGATGATCTCGTAGCCTTGGGTCACGTCGGTCGGCTTGATCTCGGCGTGTCCGATCAAGAGGCCGTTCCGGCGAACGGCCCAGACGTCGAACAGATCCTGGGCATAGACCTTTGTGAAGATCCGTCCGAACAGGGCACGGTCCTCCGCCGCGGTAGCAGGGCCGTCGCCCATCCACTGCGAAACCCTCCGGTCCTGGAACAGGGTGACGAAGTCTTCCTGGTCTTCGGGGGAGTACGGCTCCAACAGCAGGCGCTCAGTGCGCAGAGTCGGGGTCATGGACGGCGAAGCTACCCATGCGTCGCCCTTCTGACAAATCCTTTTTACTAGCCAAAACCCGGCGCAGACGCTCTCGCGCCTATCGAAGCCACCAGCAGTGGGTCATTGAGATCGCGGCCCGGTCAACATCTCTGGATCGAAGGAGACGGGGGAAGGCTGCTCGAGCGTGAGCACCGTGCCCGCCTTCGCCTCCGCGACCAGCTCGTAGCCCTGCTCGCCCAGGTGGAGGGCCTCGACACGAGGCACACCCTGGAGTCCGACCCTGATGAAGAGCGGGATGCCGCTGCGGCGTAATCGCCTTCCAGCGGGCTCACTTGCCCGCATAGCGTATCCGTGCGAGCACCTCAGCGACAGTCGTCTGCGACCTCAGGAAGTGCAGGTCAGCCGGCCTCGCCTGGTGGGGGGCAGATGCCGGAGGCCGCCGGCGCTCGGCTCCCGGAGGCGGAGGCGCGCCGGTCGGCCAGAAACACCGGGCCGGTGGTGCGACCGCGCGACGGCGATGTCCGCATCCGGCGCGAAGCGCATCATGGCGCCCTGGCCGACGGTGCTGCCGTCGTGCCCCGCGACGGCCAAGCCGTCCCAGTCGGCGAGCAGGGACGTCGAACGCGCAGCCGGTCACCTGCTACGACCCGGCCGATGATCGCGTAGCCGCTGTTGCCGTACGACATGATCGCGCCCAGCGGATGCGCCTGCCGCAGTCCCGCGCATGATTCCACGTACCGTTCCAGGGCATCGTCCCCCCTGCCGGTGTCCAGGAAATGGTCGCCGTCGATGCCCGAGGTATGGCCGAGAAGGTGACGCAACGTCACGGTCTTCGTCACCTCAGCGTCAGCCACTCGAAACCCGGGCAGGTAGGACAGCACGGGCGTGTCGAGGTCGAGCAGCCCCTCCTCGACCAGCCGGACAACGAGTGCCGCCGTGTACGCCTTGCCCACCGAGCCGAGCTGGAAGACCGAGTCGCCGGTCGCGTCCACCCCCGTGTCGAGGTTGAGGACACCCGCCGCGACAGAGAGCTGTTCGCCGCGGCGATGAACAGCCAGCGCGGCCCCGGGCACGCCGTGCGGCCATCAGGTGGGCGAGCCGATCCCGCCAGCGTCCTTTGTCCAGAGACATGAAGACTCCTCCGTCATGAGCGATGAATGCAGCCTCCTCGGATGGCCCGGGCCTTTCCTCGTCGCCTCGCGAGAGAATCGCCGGCACGTGTCGTGCCCGGCGACCAACCACATCGCGTCAGCGGCTGCCTGTGTATGCGCGTCTGGCCGGTAGGGCGGTGGCCAGCCAGACCACCACGGCGACCAGCAGGGCGCTGGCAGGGACCAGCCACAAGGGCCCGGCGGGCCACGGACGTCCGAGGAAGCTCACGCTCAACGTGGTCAGCGGGACAGCGGCCAATGCCACGCCGGCTCCTGCCGCGGCCCCGGCGGTCAGCACGGCCTCCCAGCGAAGCATCCTGCGGAGCTGGCCGGGTGTGGCCCCCAGGCGGAGCAGTGCACGGAATTCCTCCCGCCGGGCCGTCGTGGTCGCCACCAACCGATTGGCGACCGCGACGAGCACATAACCCAGGAGGACGACGAGAACCGCCAGGTTCGCCACGACCTCGGCAGGGAAGGCGCCCGCTTGCGCGATCGGCGGACTCTCGGTCGCTTTCACTCCGGGCCATCGCGCGAGCAGGTCGCCGAAGTCGGGAGCGCCCGAGACGGCAGGCCGTATCAGGATCGCCGAAGCGAGTCCCCCCGTCGTGTGACCGGCAGCGAGATCACGGGAGACGACCAGCGGGCCGAAGCCGAGCGCACGCCGGTAGGTGGCCACCACACGGGCTTTGACCGTCGCACCGTCGCCCATGACGAACTCGCGGCTCTCCCCCACCGCGCCCACGTGCTCGTCCACGGCGATCGAGGCTCCTACGAGCTCCCTGAGGCTGCCGTGGGAGACGTCGAGGTCGACCACTCCGTGCGCGTCGGGCCCGAGGACAAGGGCGGTCCTGTCCTGAAGGCCTGGATCGTCGCCGAAGGCGAACTCACGGGTGAGCACGGTGGTCGTGGCGACGGGCGCGGCGCCGAGCACGCCGGGCACCCCGCGTACGTCAGGCAGGAGCCCGTCAGGGATGCCGCCGAGGCGGTCGGCCGTAACGGCGAGCAGGCCGCGCAGGCCGAGCGCGGCCTCGTCGGCCTTGGCGGTCATGATCGTGGTCTGGGTGAGCGCGAAGCTTAGCCCGAGCGTGACCACCATGGCCATGGCCGCGACGGCACCCGCTGTCCTGAGCGCGCAGCCTCGGGCGTTGTTGACAGCGAGCCAGGCGGCGGCGGAAATCCGGGAGGGCAGCCGGTCGGCGAGCGCACCTGTCACCGTGCGCACCAGATGGGGGCCCGCCAGCGCCAGTCCGATCACTGCCAGCAGGGCCGCGTTCGCCGGGCCGATCACCGCCGCCTCCGTGCGGACCAGTAGCGGGATGACCGACAGGACGAACGAGGCCGGCATCAGGAGCAAGCCGACGGCGGTCCGGGCCTTCGAGGGCTCTCGCGGCTCGCTCCGCGACTCGGCCAAGCCTCCCGGCACCGACGCCCGCGACACCCGCAGCGAGGCGGCCCACGCGGAGATCCTCACCACCGCCGCCAGCAGCAGCACCGCCGCCAGCGCGGGGAGCGGGCTGTAAACGAGGAACAACGCGGCGGGAAGCGCGCCTGTCGACACGAGCAGGTCGCCGAATCGCCCGGCCAGGTGGTAGCCGAGCAGGAGCCCGGGGGCCAGCGCCGCCGTGGCGGCCACGGCGGCCTGGATCGCGATCGTCCGCCTGACCTGGCGTGGGGTGGCACCTGCGGCCCGGAGCAGAGCCAGGTCGCGGCGCTGCCGGTTGACCGACAGCGACAGGCTGCCGCCGACCACGAACCCGACGACGAGCAGGCTGATGCCTCCGATCGAACCCGACAGCACGATGAGCAGTTCCCGGGCGGCGGCCATGCCGGGCGATTCGGCGTCGCCTATGAACCGTCCTGTCGCGACCTCGTACCGTTCGCCGAGGAGCTCGCGCAGCCCGGCCGCCACGGCCTCGGTGTTCGCACCGGGGGCGAGGCGCAGGATGACGAGGTCGACAGTGCTCGCGCGTGGCCCGGAGGTCCTGCCGGCCAGCTCGGTCGCCGTGGCGTCGGCGACGTACAGGCCGGGAGCGTCGACCAGCGCGGTCACCCGGTAGTGGCCCGGCCGGCCGCCCACCATCAGCCGGACCTCCTGGCCGAGCCGTGCCTGCCGGAGCGCGACCTCGCCGGGATCGCGGGGCGCGCGGCCGGCCCGCAACGATCCGGTGAACGCGAGCGACGACCACCCATGTCCTGCGGTCGCCGGATCGCCTTCGACCGCGGGCACATCCGAACCCGGGATGACGGCGGCAGGAAAGCTCACGTCGCCGGTGGCGGCAGCCACCCCCGGGAACCGGGCAAGCCGGGCGATGAGGGATGTCGGCAGGACGGCGCGTTCCGGCAACGCCACCGGCAGATCTTCCTTCCGCGGCAGGGACTGCCTCGCCGACACCACCACGTCGGCACGTCCGAGCCGCTGCGTGGCGACGCTCGAACGCAACCCCGACTCCGCGACCACCCCGGCCGCGGTGGCCAGCGCCATCCCGCCCAGCACGGCGAAGAACACCGCGGCCAGACCGCCGATTCCGGCCAACGCCAGGGACGTTCTGATCACGGGCGGTCCCCGATCCGGGTGACGCGCGGCTCGCCGTTGAGCCCCGCGAGCCGTGCCGCGAGATCGTCGGCGGACGGGGCGCGCAGCACATCCACCACCTTCCCGTCCACCATGACCAGCGTCTGGTGGGCCCGTGCGGCGGCGACCGGGTCGTGCGTGACCATGATCACGGTCTGGCCCAGGTCGTCGACCAACTCCCGCAACAGGTCCAGCACGCGCGCCGCGCTGATTCGGTCCAGAGCGCCCGTGGGTTCGTCGGCGAACACCACATCGGGACGGGCGGCAAGGGCGCGCACGATCGCCGCGCGCTGCTCTTGCCCGCCCGACAGCTCAGCGGGCCGGTGGCGGAGCCGGTCACGCAGGCCGACCCGCTCCACGAGTTCACGCAGCCAGGCGTGGTCCGGTCGCATGCCGGCCAGCCTCAGCGGCAGCGTGATGTTGTCCGCCACGCTGAGTGCGGGCAGCAGGTTGTAGGACTGGAAGACGAATCCAACATGCCTCCTACGCAATTCGGTCCGCCTGGTCTCCGACAACCCGCCGAGGTCCACGCCGCCGATCACCACCGAGCCCGAGGTGGGCGCATCCAGGCCCGCCGCGCAATTGAGCAGCGTGCTCTTGCCCGATCCCGACGGGCCCATCACGGCGACGAACCTCCCGCGCGGGAAAGAGAGCGTGACCTCGCCGAGCGCGCGGACGTCGCCGTACGTCTTGGTGACCCTCTCCAAGGTGATGACGGTCTGGCTCACCGGCGGCCCGATCTGATGTGGTGGACAATGAGGCCTGCGATGCAGGCGACCGCGATCAGCCCGGAGGGGAGTCCGACGAGCAGGCTGCCACGGCCGATGGTGCTGGCGACGATATTGACGGATATGGCGATGACGAGGATCGCCCACAGCAGGGCGCGCAGAGCCCAGCCGTTCCGCCGCCGCGCGGGCCGCCGCCGTCCTTGGGGTTCGATGCGGTAGGGATCGTCCATGTCGAGGGACCTTAGGGACAAGCCTCGGCCGAGGGGATCCTGTCAGCTGGCCAACCGTGGTGGAGCTGGCTGGAGTGTCCGCGCCTTGCGGCTCACCTAGAGTGTCGCTGTGACGCGTGATGCCTTCGAGGCGCTGGACCGCCTCGCGGGTGGGCTCGGCACGGCCCTGCTGGCCTTGGTGACGGTGGTCGGCTGGGTGCTGGTGGGAACCGCCTGCCTGATCGGGATCGGCCTGCCGATGGTGCGGCCGATGCTGTCGGTGACCAGGGCCGTGGCAGAAAGGGAGCGGGCCCGGCTGGGTCGCTGGGGCGATCAAGTGGTCAGCCCTTATCCGGCCACGAGGCCCGCCAAGGGCTGGCACACCGATCCGGCCACCTGGCGCGACCTGATCTGGCTCGCCATCCACAGCACGCTGGGGCTTCTGCTCGGCTTGCTGGGGATCATCCTGCCCATCATGGGACTTCGCGACGCCTCGTTCCCCCTGTCGTGGCACCTCCTGCCCGACGGCGAGGTCGGCTCCTCACTCGGCATCGCCGTGCATACCTGGCCAGGCGTTGTCGCAGTCGGCCTGTCGGGTTTCATCTGGCTGGCGGCCAGCATGCTGTGCGGTGGCCCGATCGCGCGCCTTCAGTCCCTGCCCGGCCGGCGGCTCCTCAGCCCACACCCGTCCGTCGACCTCTCTGAGCGGGTCGCCCGGCTGACCGCCACCCGGGCCGGCGCGCTCACCGCCCACGCGGCCGAGCTACGCCGGATCGAGCGCGCACTCCACGATGGCGCGCAGAACAGGCTCCTCGCAGTCGTCGTCATGGCCACGGCCGCGAAGCGAGCGCTGGAACGTGACGTGGCCGACGTGGGCCCCGCACTTGACCGCGTCCAGGCGGCGGCCGAGCAGGCGGTGGCCGAGCTGCGCGGCGTCGTCCGCAGCATCCTGCCGCCGATCCTGGAGAACAAGGGCCTCGCCGGCGCGCTGAGCGCGCTCGCCGCCGGCTGCCCCATCCCCTGCGACCTGAAGGAGGGCGAGCTCGGGCACCTGCCCCTTTCCGTGGAAGCGACCGCCTACTTCACGGTCGCGGAGGCGCTGACCAACGCCGCCAAGCACAGCGGGGCCACCCGCGTACGGGTGGAGACGACCAGACATGGCCGGATTCTCCGGATAGAGGTGGAGGACGACGGGGCCGGAGGCGCGCACGAACGCGACGGGTCAGGCCTGGCCGGCATCCGCCGACGCGTCGAAGCCCACGACGGCTCCCTCACGTTGACCAGTCCCCACGGCGGTCCGACGAGAATGAAGGTGGAACTACCATGCGAATCGTGATCGCCGAGGACGACGCCCTGCTGCGCGAAGGCCTGGTCATGCTGCTCGACGGCGAAGGCTTCGAGGTGGCCGCAGCCGTCTCGAACCCGCAGGAGTTCCTCGCCGCAGTCGCCGAGCACCGTCCCGACGTGGCGGTGGTGGACGTACGCATGCCGCCCACCCACACCGACGAAGGGATCAAAGCCGCGGTAGAGGCCAGGCGGTCACACCCCGAGCTCGCCGTGCTTGTGCTTTCGGCCTACGTCGAGCAGGCGTTCGCCACCGAACTGCTGGCCGATGGCGCCCGTAGCGTGGGCTACCTCCTCAAGGAGCGAGTAGGGCAGTTCAAGGAGTTCCTCGACGCGCTGGAGCGGGTAGCCGCCGGCGGCGTGGCCATCGACCCTGAAGTGATCGCCCAGCTGTTCACCCGCCGAAGTGGACCGTTGGACCGGCTCACCCCCAGGGAACGAGAGGTGCTCGCGCTGATGGCCGAAGGACTCGGCAACATCGTGATCGCCGAGCGCCTGCTGATCACGGAAGGCGCAGTGCACAAACACGTCAGCAGCATCTTCGGCAAGCTCCACTTGGCTCCGACAGACCGCGTGAGCCGCAGGGTCACCGCTGTCCTGCGATATTTGGAGGGATGAAAGACGTCTGTGCCCGCCGACGCTGTCCGGGCCCGCTGCCCCGCCCACCGTTGTGAGTGAGCACGCCGCACGAGCGCTGCCTGTCTCCGGTCAAGGCGATGCGAGCACGGGTACGGCATCGGCGTCCACACCTACTACCGCTACACGAAGGACGAGCGGGACCAGACGCCTTCCGTGCCCAGCACCAAGCTCATCACCGCCGAAACGAGCTTCCGGGCGGACGAGACGCGTTGGGTGCACCACCACAGCGGTGCACCCACACGGCGGTTTCATGGCGTCGTGGCCGGGGCGCCTGCGCCAGGTCAGGTGCGGGTCCAGCGTTGGTTGGCGCCGCCGTTGCACGACCAGATGGTCAGCTTGGTGCCGTTGGCGGTGGCGTTGTTCGGCACGTCCAGGCACTTGTTGGCCCCCACGGCGGTGATGGTGCCGTCGGAGTTGAAGCGCCACTGCTGGTTGTCCTGGCCGTTGCAGTCCCAGATGATGACGTTGGTGCCGTCGGCGGTGCCCCGGTTGTACACATCCAGGCACTTGCCGCCGAAGACCCGCAGCTCACCGCTCGCGGTGTGCGTCCACTGCTGGTTGGCCTGGCCGTTGCAGTCCCAGATCTGCACCTGCGTGCCGTTGGCCTGCGAAGAGTTCGGGACGTCAAGACACTTGCCCGACCCCGCACCCCGGATCGCGCCCGTGGGCGGGGGCGTGACGATGCCCCCTCCGGTCACGACGTACATGGCCGCCCCGTGCCCGGGGACCGATGCGCTGATCGCCCCCGACGAGGAGGACGTCGTGTGCGCCCACAGGTCGCGGACCGAGTAGGAGGCCGCGGAGCCCAGCCCCAGGGCAGAGGCGGTGGTGGAGACGGTCGAGGTCGAGGTGCCCCGGTTGAGCAGGACGACCGCGACCGAGCCGTTCGACATCGGTTTGCGCCAGACCTCCAGGTTGCCGTTGTCGCTGATCTTGTGGCCCTGCCTGCCGCCCCAGTCCTGGTTGACCGCGATGACCTCGGTGTTGGTGAGGATGGTGCGCGTATCGGCGCTCATCGTGCGGATGTCGTTTCCGGCGAGGAGCGGCGCGTTCAGCAGTGACCACAGGCTGAAGTGCGCGCGGCCCTCGGTCCCCGTCACCCCGCCGACGCCCACCTCCAGCATGTCGGGGTCGTTCCACCCGCCCGGGCCCGAGTACGCGTCGAGCCCGACCTGCTGGTCCAGGATGCCCATGATCGAGTTCCAGTTCGCCGCGATGTCGCCGGTGTTGCGCCAGGAGTTGCCCACAGGCATCCCCCACGTCCACACGCTCTCCTGGCCCCAGTTGCACAGGCTGTACACGATCGGACGGCCGGTGGCGGCCAGCGCGTCCCGCATGGCCGTGTACCGCTGCTGCCCGTTCAGGCCCTGATGGTCACCGCAGTTGTCGTACTTCAGGTAGTCGATCCCCCAGGACGCCCACAGGGCCGCGTCCCGCCGCTCGTTGCCCAGGCTGGCCGGGTACCCCGCGCACGTCGTGGTTCCGGCCGAGGAGTAGATGCCGAGCTTGAGCCCTTTGGAGTGTACGTAGTCGGCCAGGGCCTTGATGCCGTTGGGGAACTTCTGCGGATCCGGCACCAGGTCACCGTTGGAGTTTCGGCTTCTGGTGGACCAGCAGTCGTCGATGTTGACGTAGGTGTAGCCCGCCGCCGCCATGCCACTGGAGACCATGGCGTCGGCCGTCTGACGGATCAGGCCGTCGTTGACGTTGCAACCGAAGCTGTTCCAGTCGTTCCAGCCCATCTGGGGTGTGCGGGCCAGGCCGTTGTCCAGGGCGACGGCCGGCGACGTCTCGCCGCCGATCGCGACGATGGAGCCGGCTGCCAGTACCGCCGCCAGTGCTAAGCCAAGAATTCTGCGCATCTGATTCCTCTGCCTACCGGGATTCTGGAAGGTTCACCTGGGGGCCGGGGCGCTCTGCCCTCGCTCATTGCGGGTGGTCCCGTGCCGGGTCAGGGAATGTCAAGCGGAGCGGGACCGTCGGCCCCCGGCGAGGGCTGTCATGGGTCAGGTGCGGGTCCAACGCTGGTTGGCGCCGCCGTTGCAGGACCAGATCTGGAGTCTGACGCCGTTGGCGGTGGAGTAGTTCGGCACGTCCAGGCACTTGTTCGCCCCCACGGCGGTGATGGTGCCGTCGGAGTTGAAGCGCCACCGCTGGTTGTCCTGGCCGTTGCAGTCCCAGATGATGACGTTGGCGCCGTCGGCGGTGCCCCGGGCGTACACATCCAGGCACTTGCCGCCGAAGACCCGCAGCTCACCGCTCGCGGTCTGCGTCCACTGCTGGTTCGCCTGGCCGTTGCAGTCCCAGATCTGCACCTGCGCGCCGTTCGCCTGCGAGGCGCCGGAGACATCCAGGCACCGCCCCGACCCCACGCCTCTGATCGCACCCGGCGGAGGAGTTGGGCCGGGGGTGCCGCCCCCCGGCTGGCCGATGCTGCCGGGTACCGACTGAAGCGCGTCGTACCAGGCGGCGGCCATCTTGTCGTAGCCGCCGGCGGTGGGGTGGATGCCGTCGATCAGGTCGGAGGTGGTCAACTTGCTGTGCATGTCGACCAGGTGGACACGTTTGCCGCTGTTCACCTTGCTCTGGACGATGCCGGGGATCGCCGCGTTGAAGGTGCGGCCGGCCGACTCCTGGCCGGAGTTGGAGAGCGGGATGATCGTCGCGACGAAGACGTCCGCGTTGGGCACGGCTGTGGTGATGCGATCGATCAGCGTGGACAGCCGTTGCGGGGCACCGGCCAGGTTGTAGTTCTGCAGGACATCGTTGGTGCCGATGTGCAGCAGCACCGTGCGCGGCGTGTACGTACGCAGCCAGCCGGTGATGTTGGCGTCGATCTGGTCGATCCGCCACCCGGGATGGCCCTCATGATCGTGGTCGCCCAGGCTGCCCGGCCCGTTGAACTGCGACCCGACGAAGTCGACCGTGTAGCGGCCGGCGGCCAGGCGCTGCCACAACCCGATCCGGTACCCGCCCGGCACCTGCGTGCCCTCGGTGATCGAGTCGCCCAGCGGCATGACCCGCACCCCGCCGTTGGACTCCGCGCCGGCGGCCCCCGTCCCCATCGCCGTGCCCGCTATCACCAAGGCGACGGCCATCAGCGCGGCGGCGCACCATCGGCCCCACGTACGCATGCTCAACCCCTCGCGGCGGTCAGGGAGCAGGTCGAACCGAGTAGCAATGTTTGCGCTAACACCCTTGCGCTCCCGCCCACCTACTGCGGACACGAGGAACCTCCTGGGGGAAAGGATCGGCAACTTGGACTCGTGCTGACGTGACTCGACATGCCGGCTGCGGCTCCCGATAGTCGTCTGTTAGCGTTAACAACACCCTGGGTGAATCCAGTACTCCTTCCACGCTGGCCGGCTGAGGTGGTGGTGTGGCGGAGCAAACATGACGCGAGAAGATCCGTCAAGGGCCTGCTCCCCCTCCGTCCACGGCTTCGCCGCGCGCCGAAGCGGCCTGATCAGGGCTGACCGGACGCGGTCGCACTGTCGCGGGCCGGGGCGAGGGCATGAAACGTTCATCCGCCGGCGGCGTGACATGACCTGGAGCGCGCCAGCGCACGGCCCCGCTGTGCCCCGATCATCCCATCGAATCGATTCGTCCATGGTCTTGACATGTTTTGTGGCGGTTTCCACACTGAGTCCGCAAGGCGGCTACCTCCTGCCGGAGTCGGTGGTGAACGGCAGGATCCCTCGACGGTGACGCGTCCGGCGATGGACCGGTCGTGGATCGCGGCTGCCTCCCTTTGCGGATGGGCCTGCTCACCCAGACCAACGCACCCTGCTGACCTGCGCTCCCCGCCCGCGGCCCGTTCGGCCGGCCTCCCGCCCCTCCGCGACCAAGGAGTCACATATGGACGCCACACTCCGCAGGCGGCACAGAAGCCGCCGCGCGATCGCCGAACGTGGCGTGGAAGGCGTGCAGACATGCTGCGCCGACGACGCCCAATCCGGAGTGTCCTGCGTCGAGCGGCTCCTCGCGGAGCACCCTGGCCTGGCCGCCATCGCCACCATCAACGAGGCCGCCATGCCGGGCCTGTACCGCGGAATCGAGCACGCCGGCCTGGCGGTGCCAAGGGACTTCTCCATCACCGGCGTCGCCCCACGGCATCTGGCCGAGAACCTGCATCCACCGCTCACCGCGGCCGACATGCCCGCCGACGGGCTCGGTGCCCGCGCCGTCGAGCTGCTCATCGAGCGCATCGCCGATCCCGCCGCCCCGCACCGCGATCTCCTCCTCGCCTCACCCATCTCCTTCCGCGGGACCACCGCACCCGCCCGCCAACGCGACTCCCTGCTCTCCTGACGAGGGGCGGTACCGGAAGGCGGTCGGGGACGGCGAGTCCGGCGCGTCGCCGCGCCGTCATCGGTCAGGAGCCGGAGCGGATGCGCGCCACGCGGCGCCTCATGGTCATGACTGCACTGGTCGACCTGCTCACCGAAACGGCTTAGCCCCTCGGCGGTGCTGTGCTTTCGCGGACCGTGAGGGTTGTCGCGATCTCCAGCCCCACCTGGGGAACCGGCTCCCCACGGCCGATGGCCAGCGCCAGTTCGGTGGCGGCGGCCGCCATCTCGCTCAGCGGCTGGTGAACCGTGGTCAGAGACGGGTCGACCCAGGCCACGACCGGAACATCGTCGAAGCCCACCACGCTCAGGTCCCTGGGGATGGACAGCCCGAGCTCGCGAGCGGCCTGGTAGACACCGAGCGCTTGCATGTCGTTCGCGGTGAAGATCGCGGTCGGCCGGTCAGGCTTGGACAGGAGTTCGCGCGCTGCGACGCAGCCGTCCTCGCGGGTGAGAAGGGTCCGGACGAGGAGTTCGGGATCCGCGGGAACGTCGGCTTCAGCCAGCGCGGAGAGATAGCCGGACACTCTGGCACGGCAGAAGGGATGATCCGGGCCGCTGATCATGGCGATGCGGCGGTGTCCCAGTTCGAGCAGGTGCCGGGTCGCCGCTTGGCCACCCCTCCAGTTGGTGGCGCCCACGAAGGGGACGTCGTCCGGCAACTCGTCGATCGGGTCGAAGACGACGAACGGGATGCCTTTCGCCTTCAACTTCTCCCGCTCGGGCGGCGAGAGCTGAGCCACCGACAGGACGCAGCGAGGGCGCCGGCCGACCGTGTCGTCGATGGACATTGCGGGCGTGTCATGGAGGCCGAACTCCGAAACCATGACCCCGACGCGGCTCTTGCGGGCCACCCGCTCCACACCGCGGATGATCTCCACGGCCCACATGTTCTCGAGCTCGCGGAACACGAGTTCCACGACATTGCCCCTGTTGCCCGAGGGCCTGCGGTATCCATGCCGGTTGATCAGTTCTTCGACACGGGCACGAGTCCGCTCCGAAACCCCCGAACGTCCGTTGAGCACTTTCGACACAGTGGGGATCGAGACGCCCGCGGACTCGGCGATGTACGCGATGGTGACCGACCCCGGTCCGTCACCTCCCGCACTCTGCTCGTCGGCCGCTGGTTCGCCCGGTCGGTTGTCCGTCACGTTCACCCTTCCTCATCAGCGGCGGGTCCCCCACGGGCTGTCCCGGCCATTCTCACACCGGGCACCAGGGCGGCCGGACCGTTGGCGATGCGCCCTGTCCACGCGGGCGGCAGGCCACAAATCATCACTGACACCAAGGAAACTATAGAGCAAGTCCGCCGAAAACTTTCTGTGCTCACCTGCTACCAGAAGTCCGTCGCTGCTGGAAAACGGTTGTTTCGCCTCCCGCACCCATGCGGGCCAGCGTGGCACAGCCGGCATGCACAGCGAGCGCAGGGCTGTCATCGCCGGTATGGCATGTGCTTCCCGGACGAGCTGTTCGATAGTACGGTTTCGCGAGAAACTTTCGTCTCACCCGAAGGAGAGACATGTCCCCTCGCTACTTCGAAGACTTCTCGCCCGGCTACGGCAGGCTGGCACCGCGCGCCGTCCTCGCTTCAGACGCCCCGCGGCTCGACCTGAACGGCGACTGGGCGTTCCGTTTCTCCGAGACGGGACTCGACGAGCCGGACGGCTTCGAGCTGCCCGGCTACGACGACATGGGATGGGACAGGCTTCCCGTTCCCTCACATTGGCAGCTTCATGGGTACGGCAAACCGGCATATCTGAACATCCCTTACCCGATTCCGCTGGACCCCCCGTTCGTTCCGGACGAGAACCAGACCGGTGACTATCGCCGCGTCTTCGATCTGCCCGGGTCATGGGACGGGACGCATGCCGTGGTGCGCTTCGAGGGGGTGGACTCGTGCGCGCGGGTCTGGCTCAACGGGGTGGAGCTGGGTGTGAGCCGGGGCAGCCGCCTGCCGGTGGAGTTCGATGCCTCCGAGGCGCTGCGTCCGGGGCGCAATGTCCTGGCGGTCAGGGTCCACCAGTACTCCTCGGGCACCTACCTGGAGGACCAGGACACCTGGCGGCTGTCCGGAATCTTCCGCGATGTCGCACTGCTGGCCCGGCCCGTCGGCGGGATCCGGGACGTGTTCGTGCAGGCCGACTATGACGTCTCCAGCGGGGGCGGGCGTGTGCGGTTCGAGGTGGAAGCGGGGGCGCCCGTCGAGGTCGGCATTCCGCTGCTCGGGGTGGTTGCCGCCCCCGCTACGGAGACGTTCGCGTTCGACGAGGTGTGCCCGTGGAGCGCGGAGGACCCGTTCCTGTACGAGGCCACCCTCACCACCCCGGCCGAACAGGTGCGCGTACGGTTCGGCTTCCGCACCGTCGCCATCAACGAGTCCGGTGTGCTGACGGTGAACGGGCGGCGGGTGGTGCTGCGCGGCGTCAACCGGCACGAGTTCGACCCCGATCGCGGGCGCGTGGTGAGCAAGGAGCTGATGCGCCGCGACGTGGAACTGATGAAGCAGCACAACATCAACGCCGTCCGCACCTCGCACTACCCGCCCCACCCCGCCTTCCTGGATCTCTGCGACGAACTGGGCCTGTGGGTCATGCTGGAGTGCGACCTGGAGACCCACGGGTTCGAGCAGACGCGCCCCGAGCCCTGGCAGCGGAATCCCTCGGACGATCCGCAGTGGCGTGAGGCCTATGTGGATCGCATCCAGCGAACCGTGGAGCGCGACAAGAACCATCCCAGCGTCATCTCCTGGTCGCTCGGCAACGAGGCCGGCGACGGGCAGAACCTTGAGGCGATGGCCGCGTGGATCCACCAACGAGACCCGTCCCGGCCGGTGCACTACGAAGGCGACCGGCTGGCCCGCTACGTCGACATCTACGGCGAGATGTACCGCACCCCGGCCGTCGTCCACCGCATCGGTCAGGGACGGCTGCGGCCCGGGGAGATGTTCTATCCGGCCACCGACGGCGCGGGCGACCCGGCGGACGAACCGCGCAACAGCAAGCCCTTCATCTACACCGAGTTCGCGCACGCGATGGGCAACGGCCCCGGCGGCCTGGCGGAGTACATGCGGCTGTGCGAACAGCACCCGCGCGTCCAGGGCGGGTTCGTGTGGGAGTGGATGGACCAGGGATTGCGCTCCACCGACGCCCTTGGCCGTGAGTTCTTCGCTTACGGCGGCGACTTCGGGGAGGACCTGCATGACGGGAACTTCATCTGCGACGGCCTCATGTTCCCGGACCGGACTCCGTCACCGGGCATGCTGGAGTATCAGAAGGTCAACGAGCCGGTCGTCATCGAGGCGGGCAGCCCAAGGCACATCTCGATACGCAACCGCTACGCCTTCCTGGACCTGTCCCACCTGCGGTTCACCTGGTCGCTTTCCCGGGAGGGGATCCCGATCGCCGGCGGCCCGCTCGCGTTGCCGCAGGTCGCCGCCGGTGAGCGCATCGAGATCCCCATCCCCGAGGCGTACGAGGAAGGCGAACGATGGTTGACCGTGCAGGCTGAGCTGGCGAAGCCCACCGCTTGGGCGCCCGAGGGCCATGTGGTGGCATGGGGCCAGATTCCGCCCACCAGGACCAGTGCCCGCGCGGCCCTGGCGGATAGGCGGGTACCCGTCGAGACGGCCGGCGAGCACATCGTCCTCGGGCCGGCGCGTTTCGACCGACGTACGGGGACGCTGGTCAGC
Organism: Nonomuraea sp. NPDC049400; assembly: GCF_044466425.1. Lineage (NCBI taxonomy): Bacteria > Bacillati > Actinomycetota > Actinomycetes > Streptosporangiales > Streptosporangiaceae > Nonomuraea > Nonomuraea sp. NPDC049400. The sequence continues at coordinate 620 of NZ_JBITMP010000079.1, read as the reverse complement.
CTCGGCGACCACCGTTTTGACGGCCCGCAGCTGGCGCTGTGGCGCGCGCCTACGGACAACGACGCCGCATGGGCGCAGGGCGACGCCCGGTACTGGAAGGGGCGCGGCCTGGACCGGCTGCGCCACCGCGCCGTGTCCGTCGATCCGGGCGATGCGGGCCTGACCGTCGTGGTGCGCAGCTCGGCGGCCAACTCCGACTGCGGCTACCTCAGCACGTACCGCTGGGACACGGACGGGCAGCACGTGCGGGTGCGAGTGCACACCGAGCCGTTCGGCCACTGGCCCGAACGGGCGGATGTCTTCGCCGAGGCGATGGTGGACCACGACCTGCCGGAGGAGGAGCGCGAGGAGCTCCTCCGCCGCGACAAGGCACCATCCCTGGCGCGCATCGGCCTCATCTGGCAGCTTCCCGAGGAATGGTCGCAGGTCCAGTGGTTCGGCGCCGGGCCCGGCGAAGCGTACCCCGACTCGCGGCAGGCGGCGCGGATCGCCCGCTTCCACGCCACGGTCGACGACCTGCAAACGCCGTACGTCCGCCCGCAGGACAACGGCACTCGCGCCGACGTGCGCTGGGCCGAGATCACCGATCCGGCGGGCGCGGGAATCCGCATCGAGGGTGA
>NZ_JBITMP010000078.1:0-36664 GCF_044466425.1 Nonomuraea sp. NPDC049400 | reverse complement strand
GATCTCTCCCCACGCCCGGTGACCTACATCGATCACCTTGGCACACGAGGAGAGACCGACACGAGATAGATCAAAAAACACCAGCTACCTAGGCGCCAAGCGGGGATCGGCCTACGTCTTCCTGATCCCCGCTTTCCTTCTCTACTCCGTCTTCGTCGTCTACCCGCTGTTCACCGGGCTGACCTACAGCTTCTTCTCCTGGAAGGGCACGCTGCGCGACGGCTTCGCCGGCCTGGCCAACTACGCGGGGCTGCTGACGGGCTCCTTCCTCGACCAGCTCCTTCCCGCGCTCGGCCACAACTTCCTGCTCTTCGCCGGCGCCCTGCTGGTGCAGAACACGCTGGGCCTGGCCTTCGCGCTGGCGCTGTCTGCGGTACGGCGCGGCAAGCGCGCGCTCCAGACCATGTTCGCCCTGCCCTACCTCGTCAATCCGCTGGTCATCGGCTATCTCTGGACGCTGCTGCTCAGCCCTGCCTTCGGCCCCGTCAACGCCCTGCTCAGACCTGCCGGGCTCGACATGCCCTGGCTCGGCGACCCCGCCACCGCGCTGCCCACCGTCATCCTGATCACCACCTGGCAGTGGGTGGGCTTCCCGATGTTGTTGTTCAGCGCCGCGCTGGGCGGCATCCCCCAGGAGTACGCAGAAGCGGCGCGGACCGACGGCGCCACCTCCTGGCAGGTCTTCAGGAGCATCACGTTGCCGCTGCTGAAGCCCGCGATGGCCACCATCACGATCCTCACCTTCATCGGCTCCATGAACACCTTCGCCCTGGTCTACGCCCTCGGCGGTTCCAACGGCGCACCCGCGGGCGCGACAGACGTGCTGGGCCTGCTGTTCTACCGCTCGGCCTTCGCCTCGGGCGACGTCAACGCCCTGGGCACGTCCTCGGCGCTGGCCGTCTTCATGTTCACCTTCATCTTCGGCTCCACTCTTCTGCTGGAGCGCGTGCTGCGGAGGCGGGCATGAGAACGCTCTGGGTGAAGGTGCTGCTGTGGGGCTACGCCGCGTTCTCGATGACGCCGCTGGTCGTCATGGTGCTCAGCTCGTTCCGGCCCACCAGCGAAATCTTCGACGACCCGCTCGGCCTGCCCGGCTCGCCGGTCTTCAGCAACTACGTCAAGGCGTGGACAGAGGCCTCCTTCTCGACCTATGTCGCCAACTCGGTGCTGGTCGTGGTCTCGGCGGTGCTGCTCGGCGCGGCGGTGTCGCTGCTGGCGGCCTACTCGCTCGGCCGCCGGATCTTCCGTGGGCGCAGCCTGTTCGCCGCCTACTTCGTCTCCGGCATGACCCTGCCCGCGCACCTGGGCGTGCTGCCGCTGTTCTACCTGATGGAGAGCATGGGGCTGGTCGACTCGCGGCTGGGCCTGATCCTGGTGTACGCGGCCGGCTCGATCCCCTTCAACGTCTTCGTGCTCACCGCCTTCTTCCGCCAGCTGCCCCACGAGCTGGACGAGGCCGCCGCGCTCGACGGCGCGGGACCCTTCGCGACCTTCTGGCACGTGATGCTGCCCCTGGTCCGGCCGGCGATCGCCACCGTGGTCGTCTTCCAGTTCGTGCCGCTGTGGAATGACTTCTTCTACCCGCTGGTCCTGATGCGCGACGAGGGCAAGCTGACGCTGCCCGTCGGTCTCACCAACTTCTTCGGCGAGTTCCAGAACGACTGGGGGACGCTCTTCGCCGGGCTGGTGATGACGACGATCCCCCTGGTCGTGCTCTTCGTGGTCGCCACCCGCCAGATCGTCGCCGGCCTGACCGCCGGCATGAACCGTTGAGGAAAACCCTATGGATCTCGTGACAGCTTTCGCCGCCGAGGCGCGCAGCCGCTTGGACGACCTGGTGGCCGGTCAGCTGCCGGCCATCAGGCGGGCGGGAAGGTTGATCGCCGACTCGGTGCGCGCGGGCGGGGTGGTCCAGGCGTACGGCACGGGCCACTCGGAGGCCGTGGCGCTGGAGGTGGCGGGCCGCGCCGGCGGCCTCATCCCCACCAACCGCCTCACCCTGCGCGACCCGGTCGTTCTGGGCGGATCCTCTCCCGCCGACTTCGACCCGCTCGCCGAACGCGACCCGCAGACCGCGCACCAGGTGCTCGCGCTGCACCGGATCGAGCCCGCCGACATCTTCGTGATCGCCTCCAACTCCGGCGGCAACGGCTCGACCGTCGAGATGGCCCGCCTGGTCAAGAAGCGCTCGTTGCCGCTCATCGTGATCACTTCCCTCGCCCACACCAGCGCCATCACCTCCCGGCACCCCTCGGGGCAGCGCCTGTTCGAGCTGGCCGACGTCGTGATCGACAACCTCGCCCCGTACGGCGACGCCGTACTGGAGACCGAGCACGGACCCGTCTGCGGCATCTCCTCGATCACCTCCGCACTGGCCGCACAACTCATGATCGCCGAGGCGATCGGCCTGCTCAGCGCAGCGGGAACCATCCCGCCCACCTACCTGTCGGCCAATATCCCCGGCGCCGACGCCCACAACGACGCGCTCGTGGCCCGCTACGCCGGGCGGATCAGGACCGGTGCCCTGTGAGCGTGACGATCGCCGCATTCTGGCCACCGCCCCCGCACGAAACCACCGTCGAACGCTACCGGCAGCTCGCCGACGCGGGGATCGACCTGGTCATCACCGGCAACTACCTCAACGACGCCGCCATACTCCGGCACTCGCTCGCCTGCGCCGAGAAGGTGGGGCTCGGTGTGCTCGTCGCCTCCGACCCTCGGATCGACGTGCTCATGCGCGATCTGGACGTGGACGAGCGGCAGACCCGCGCGTTGATCTCCCGGGTGATCGACGACTACGAGGGCTACGGGTCCTTCCGCGGCATCAGCCTGATGGACGAGCCGTACCCCGACCGCTTCCCCCGCCTGGCGGTCGGCGTCTCCGAGGTACGGTCGCGGGGCCACCTCGCCTACGTTAATCTCTTCCCCAGCCACGTCACCGGCTCCTATGACGCGTACGTGGGCGACTTCGTGTCGGCGGTCCGCCCCTCCGTGCTCTCCTTCGACCGCTATCCCTTCCTGTCCTCGGGTGAGGACGACGGCTACTTCGCCGACCTGGCGACGATCCGTACCCATGCCGCCCGCGCCGGGCTGCCCGCCTGGCTCTATCTGCAGACGCTCGCCTACGACGGCCACCGCACCCCGACCGCCGCGGAGCTCGCCTGGCAGGTCAACACCGCCCTCGCGTACGGCTACACCGGGTTCCAGTACTTCACCTACTGGACCCCCGATCCGGCGCGCGGCGAAGGCTTCCAGCCGGCGTTGATCCACGACGGCGAGCCGACCGAGCGGTACGCCATCGTCCGCACGCTCAACACCGGCTGGCTCCGGCCCATCGGCGAGGCGCTGTCCGGGCTGCCGTGGACGGGTGTGGAGCACTCCTCGGACTTCCTGCTCGGCCGGTACGGCGAGCAGCACCTCTTCGTGTGCAACGCCCGCTTCGACACACCCGTCGAGGTCACACTCCCGGGCCGGCTGTCCGCCTACGATCCGGCCACCGGCACGTACTCGCCCTGCCCCGGCACGTTCACCCTCGCCCCCGGCGCGGCGCGCCTGCTCCGCTGATGCTCTTCCTCGGCGTCGACGCGGGTGGCACCAACACCCGCGCCGCCATCCACACCGCTTCCGGCACGCGGGCCGGCTTCGGCACGGCAGGCGGCGGCAACCCCGCCGCCCACGGCTCGCCGGCCGCCGCCGCGGCCATCTCCACCGCCCTCGGCCAGGCGCTCCGCGGCATCGACCCCCGCTCGGTGGTCGCCTCAGTAGCCGGCGTGGCCGGTGCCGACGACACCTTCTCGCTCCACGAGACCTGGACCGCGCACGGCCTGACCCACGCTCCCCGGCTGGTCAGCGACGTGGACGTCGCCTACGCCGCCGGCACCCCCGCCCCCGCCGGAACCCTCCTGCTCGCCGGCACCGGAGCCGCCGCCGCCCGATTCGCCGGCCGTTCGATCGAGGCCGTCACCGACGGCCTCGGCTGGCTCCTCGGCGACCTTGGCAGCGGCTTCTGGCTCGGCCGGACCGGGGTGGCGGCAGCCGTACGCTCCCTCGACACAGGCGCCGCGCCTGGCCCGCTGGTCCACCTCGTGGCCGACCACTTCGGCGTCCCTTCCCCCTCCTCGCACCGCCCGTCCCGGCACCTCGCCGAGGTCATCGTCCGGCTCGCTCAGAAGGACCGCATGACCCTGGCCTCCGCCGCCCCCCTCGTCTCCCGGGCGGCCCTCGCCTGCGACCCCCTCGCCACCCGCATCGTGCTCCAGGCCGCAGAACACCTCGTGTCCGCTGCCGTCCGGCTGCACCGCTCCGGCCCCATCGTGGTCGCCGGCAGCGTTCTGACCAGCGACGGCCCGATCCGTTCCATGGTGCTGGCGCGCCTGCCCGGCGAGGTCGTCACCGCTCGTGACTACGCCGGCGCGGCCAGCTGGCTCGCCGCCCTCGACCACCTGGACGCGGCGCCGGACTCTCATCGGCGGTTCACCGGGTCGACGTCCTGAGATTCCTGCTCGGCGTAACCTGCGACCCCTTAGACCCCCAGGCACATCACGAGGGTGCGGGATCACGGCCGATACCGCCACCACCTGAGGTTATAGTCCTTGCCTGTCCTTCAGGGGCCATGGCCGTCCAGCGCGATTGTCGCTCAGTTAGTCACTCAGAATTCGTCGTACCCGGAGACCTGGCCGATGGAGAAGATGTGCCGGTTGGCGGCGCAGATCGTCTCCAGAACGTGGATGGGCGTGTCCTCGGTGGAATAGCTCGCGCGGAGCACTTGGACGATCCACTCTCCGGGCTCGAGTTCCAGCGTCTCGCGTTCGAAGGTCGTCGGTGGCCGAGCGGTCAGGTTCTCTTCCGCGTGGCCGAACGAGTAGCCGAGGGCGATCAACGCAGACTGAAGCGACGGCTTCACGAACTCCGGCTCGGCGAGCCTGGTGTCGCCGAACAGGTCAGCGCGGAAGTAGCTCGTCGCGATGCGTACGGGCACGTCGTTCGCGGTCATCATCTTGCGCCGGGCCACGATGTCCGTGCCGGGCTCGACGCGCAGGCAGGCTGCAACGTGATCGCTGGCGGGTTCCAGCCCGACGTAGAGCATCCGGCGATCAGCTTTGAGTCCTTGCTGTTCCGCTTCCGCCAGGAACAGGGACTTGGAGCCCCTGACGGCAGGCTCGGTCGGCAACGCCCGCTGCACCAGCACACGAGGGGCCGGCGAGGCAGGACCCTCTGGCGCACGAGCGGTCGGCCCCTTTCTCATCTGCGAGATGCGTCCAGGCGAGACCCCCAGCCGCCCGGCAATCTCCTCCAGGCTCATGCCGGACTCCCGCGCCTCCGCGATGGCCTGCCGCCGCATCTTGGCCGCCTCGGCGACGAGCCCCTGCTCCTCGGTCATGAGTCGGCTGAGCATGCGGGCTCGTTCCACGGGATCGCTGACCTGCGCGACTTCTCTCAGCGTCTTCAAGTCCATCCGGGCGTTGCCTCCTCAGCGACCGACATTCGGCGCACTTTAGCCCCCTATTGCGAGGGTCTGGCCAGCGCTCTACTCTCGACTTTAGCCCCCCTAAAACCGGGGCCTTGAGTAGACCCCCCACCTGCGGGACGAACGGTGCTGCAACACCACCCGCAGACGGGGGGCCGAAGCATCGAGAGCTTGGGGCGTCAACGATGCAGGACCAGATTATCGCCGTGCCTCGGAACGGCAAGAAAACGCAAGCCGTGCTGTCCGCAGATCTCCTGCGCCAGACCCTCCAGACGGAGCACGGCATACAAGCGGACCTCCATGCGGGATACGACCTCGCCCTGGTGTCCGTCTGGGTAGGGCTGATGGTGTGGTGCGACGGCCACCGGTTCTGGTGGCGCACCGGCCGGGACCCCGAACGCAAGCGCGCCGTGTACGCTTGGCATCCGGCCATCGAACCCATGCGCGCCGCCCGCCGCGTCGCCTTCCGGTACGCCGATCTACGCGCTAATCACCCGCTCTCGCAGACGATCAGCGACATGGCATTCGCCACCGGCGCCTCACCGGCGGGAAACCCGACGTGACAACGGCTGGCAGTGCCATCGGCAGTCGCGTCAAGAGCGCAGACGTGGCCTGACGCGGCACTAGCTAGATGGTCACCCCACGGGGGTGGCGGACGGAGCGCGTCACGGGCACTTCGCGCGCATCTTGGGGCTCCAGCCGTTGTGGACGACGTACTTGCTTCCTGCGTAGTAGCTGACCTGGCCCTGCAGGCGGTAGGTGAAGATGGTCCCCCGCTTGCAGCCCTTGTACAACGTCTTCTTGCCGGCCCCGTACCAGGAGGCGCTGGAGATGTTCTGCCAGCCCCACCAGCGCTTGCGCTGAAGCATGATCTTGATGCGCTGGTCGCGGGAGCAGCCTATCGCCCAGCCGGTCGCGGCCACGTGTCCCTTGCGCATCTCCGGACGGTACACACGCACCTCACGGCAGGACATCGCCGTCGAGCTGGCCGCCGCGGCGGCCGTGGTGACGGTGGCGGGGGAGGTCTGGGCGCTGGTCTGGACGGAGGCCTGCGCGGGGGCGCCCGCGGTCAGAGCCGCGGCAGCGACCGCCGCACCGAGGGCCATCGTGTTGAGCGTTCGCATCGGGTTCTCCTTGGTGCTCGTCGTACTGGACACCGCGAAGGTAGCCAGGCCGATGTTGAGAATTTGTGGAGCGCCTGTTGAGCGAACGAACGGCAACCCGTGCTCAGCCGGTTTGGACTTGGCGATCTTCTTGATCTCACGGCGTTGCCGGCAGCGTGAACGTCGGCGCCCGGCCGCCCTTGTACTTGGGATACAGGGAGTCGAACCCGTCGGCGTTGAGGTTGTGGATCACATCCCGGACCCGGTCTTCACTGGTGAACGCCACCTGCGCGATCTTCGCAACAGACATGCCCTGGGCCGACAGCAGCACCATCTGCGCCCGCCGCCAGGTCACCACCGACCCGCTGCCACGCCGAATGATGCGCAGCAGCCGGTTTCCCTCGTCGTCATCAATCTCGCGTACACGAACCCCGTTCGGCCACGAGCAGAGTCTGAAGCGATCACACAGACTGAGGTGGGACCTTGATCGGCGTGTCACCTCGAAACGGGGCAAACCCAAGCTGCTACAGCACTAGGCGGCACCACCGAGGCGTTCGCCTCCCGCCTGTTCGGCGCCGGCGTGACCCGCACCAACGCGCTGGAGACGCTGGTCATCGCTTCCTTGGTGCGCGGCCTGTCGGTGCGCGACGTGGAGGGTGCCCTGGCTGATGCGCTCGGGCCCGAGGCCGCCTTGTCGAAGTCGACCGTCTCGACGATCTGCCAGGCGATCGTGGCCGAGTACGACGCCTGGTCACGTCGTGAGCTGACCGCGATCGAGCTGGACTACCTGTTCCTGGACGCCTCGCACTTCAAGATGCACGACGGGCAGCGCCCCGAGCCGGTGCTGGCCGCCTACGCAGCCCAGCATGGCGACCACAGCCGACAGCCGGCAAGGGGAGATCAGCCCACCCGGTCAGATGGCCGCCTGGTAGGCGCTGGCGCGCATGCCCGCCAGCAACCCCGCCGTCTGCTCAGGCGTGTAGCGGCGCACCGGGTCGTGGTGGAGCAGCCCCTCGATCAGCGGCCGCATCACCCCAGCCCGCCGGGGCGGTGGGTAGGGGCCGCTGCGCGCCATGCCGAGCACCGTCGCCGCGTCCTGCCCGGGGTAGGGCGGCTGGCCCTCGACGGCGCTGTAGAGGGTGGCGCCGAAGGACCACATGTCGGCCTCCTTGCTGGCCGGCCCCCCATGCAGGCGTTCGGGCGCCATGAAGGCGGGGGTGCCCCGCAGCCGCCGGGACGTCGTCATCCGGATGTCGCCCTCGGCGGTCGCTATGCCGAAGTCGGTGAGCACCACCCGGTCGCCGGTCAGCATGACGTTGGCGGGCTTCACGTCGCGGTGGAGCACCCCGGCCTTGTGCGCGGTGCGCAGCGCGGCGAGCAGGTGCTGGCCGATCGCGGCCACCGACTGAGCGGGCAATGTGCCCACCTGGGAGAGCAACTGGTGCAATGAGAGCCCGTCGAGATACTCCATCACGATCCAGAGCTTGCCGCCCTCCTCGATCAGGTCGTGCACCGTGACGATGTTCGGGTGCGTCAGGCCGGCAGCCATCCTGGCCTCACGCAGCACCCGGCGGCGCACCATCTCGGCCTCACCGGCCAAGGTCAGCTCCTTAAGCGCCACCGTACGGTGGAGGAGCTGATCGAACGCACGCCAGACGACGCCCATACCCCCACGACCGGCCTCCTCGTTCAGGAGGTACCGTCCGCCGATCTTCCGCATACCATCCCCTCATGCTCGGGGATAATCATGTCACTTCAGCACAGGCCGTAGGGTGCCTAACGTGATCCGGATATGTCGGAAAGTGCGGGAGTGCTGGTCAACGGCCTAGAAATTCGATCAGACAAAGCGCGCCACACCAGTCCGACACCCACCAAACATACGCCAGTGGCGCCCACGAGGACGGCGCCAAGCCCCGCGAACTCGGCCACGACGCCCCCCACAGCCGCCCCGAGCGGCATCCCGGCCATGCCGACGAGGCGGTATGCCGAATTGACCCGTCCCAGCAACTCGGCCGGGATCAGCCGCTGCCGGGTGGAGATCACCAGGACGTTGCCTGCCGCGCCCACCACGCCCCACAGGACGGCGGTCGGGTAGAGCGTCCACGGTGACGGCACGATCACCGGCACCAGGAGCAGCAGGCTGCTGGTCAGCCACGAGCCCACCAGGGTGCGCGCCTCCCCGAAGATCGCCGAGGCCCGTCCCGACAGCAGCGACCCGAACACCGCTCCGACGGCGAAGGCCGTCATCATCAGGCCGTACTCGCGGGGTTCCAGCCCGATGCGCGACTCCTCGCCGACGGCCCAGAGGACGAAGACGGCGAAGTAGGCGGCGTTGGCGAGGTTGAGCATTCCGGCGGTGACAGCCAGGCTCCGCAGCACCCGGTGCGACCAGAGGTAGCGCAGTGCCTCGCCGATGTCCCGGCGCAGCGGTCCCCTCTCCGCCGCGGCATGGGGCAGGCGGTACGTGCCGCGCATGCCCAGCAGCAGCAGGCCCGCGGCGCCGTACAGGATGGCCGGGGCGCCGAAGAGCGCGGCGGGGAGCGCCACCACGAGCACGCCCGCCAGCGGGGCGCCGACGAAGTCGTTGCCGATCATCTGGGCGGTGGAGACGCGGCCGTTCGCCCTGGTGAGGTGGTCCTGGGGCACGGTCATGGGCAGGATCGACTGCGCGGAGGTGTCGGCGAAGACCTCGGCCACGCCGGCCATGAGCACGGCCGCCACCAGCACCCACAGGTCGAGCAGGCCGAGCAGCGCCAGCAGGCCGGCCAGGGACAGGATCGCCGCGCGGGCGGCGTTGGCCAGGACCATGACGCGGCGGCGGTCGGCCCGGTCGGCGATCGCCCCCGCGTGCAGCGCGAACAGCAGCCACGGCGCCGTCGCGGCGGCCCCCACCAGCGAGACCAGGGTGGGGGAGCGGGTCATGGACACGGCCAGCAGCGGCGCGCCGACCTTCAGCACGCCGTCGGCCAGGTTCGACAGCGCGGTGGATGACCAGAGAAAACCGAACGAACGCCCCACGGCTGCACTCCGATAGTGTGTAAGGGAAAGTGTGCATAGGTTTCTTTGCAAAGATAGGCTTGCACAGCATGCAGAGCAAGAGCTATTCCGCCCGGACGCTCGACGCCAACGCGCTGAAGTCGTTCGCCCACCCGCTGCGGCTGCGGATCTACGAGCTGCTGGACGAGCACGGGCCGTCCACGGCCACCAGGCTGGCCGCGCTGCTGGGCCAGAACACCGGCGCGACCAGCTACCACCTCAGAGAGCTGGCCAGGCACCACATGATCGAGGTGGTGCAGGGGATGGGGCGCGGCAAGGAGAAGTACTGGCGCATCGCGCCAGGCGGCTTCTCCTACGGGGAGCCGGATGCCGCGGATCCCGAGGCGGCGACCGCGCTGGAGACCCTGATTGACGACCTGATACGGCAGCGCGGCGCGGAGCTGGCCCGGTGGCGCCAGGAGGAGGCGACGGCCCCCGAGGAGTGGGTGCGGGCCAGCGGCTTCGGGCGGCGGTCGCTGCGGCTCACGCCGGAGGAGACCGGCGAGCTGCGGGAGGAGGTGTTCGAGGTGCTGGAGAGGTACCGGGCGCTGTCGGACCGCAGGGAACGGGAGTCGGCCGCCCCCCGCGATCCGTCGATCGGGCACGTGGTCATCCACTTCGACGTGCTCCCGGTGGGGACCGGCCGGGAGGCGCCGGACGGGACGACTTCCTAGGAGATGAGCTTGAGCGCGAGCTCGGGCAGCCCCTCCGGAGCCGTCTTCGGCGACCCGGCGTTGAACGGCGGGCGCGGGTCGTACTCGATGGCCAGCTGCACGGCCTGTGCCGTCGTCGCGTCGGTGGCCTGGCCCAGCAGCGTCAGCGCCATGTCGATGCCCGCCGACACCCCGGCCGCGGTGACGACCTTGCCCTGGGTGACGACGCGCTCGCTCACCGGCTCGGCCCCGTGCTCGCGCAGCATGTCGAGGATGGCCCAGTGGCTGGTCGCCTTCAGACCCTTGAGCAGCCCGGCGGCCGCCAGCACGAAGGAGCCGCTGCACACCGAGGTGGTCCACCGGGTGTGCTCGTGGGCCTGCCTGAGCCACTCCAGCAGCGCCTCGTCGGACACCGCCTCCAGCGTCCCCGGGCCGCCCGGGACCACGATCACGTCAGGGCGCGGCAGCTCCGCGTACGAGGCGGTGGCGGTGAGGGTGAGCGTGCCCTGGTCGTCCGTCACCGGCCCGGGCTCGGCCGCGACGAACGTGACCGTCCAGCCGGGCGCGAACGCCAGCACCGTGTACGGCCCGACCGCGTCGAGCGCGGTGAACCGGGGATAGAGGGGGATGGCCACATGCATGGCTACTTCTCCTTCGATTGGAACCGGCGACGGTGGTCGCCGGGTGAGATCCGCCAGTGGCGGCGGAAGACTCGGTAGAGGGTCTCCGGCGTGCCGAGCCCCGACTCCCTGGCCACCCTGTCCAGCGGATGGCCGGTGACCTCCAGGAGCCGCCTGGCTGCCTCGGCCCGGCTGCGCTCGACGTACCGGCCGGGTGACAGCCCGGTCTGCTCGGTGAAGACGCGGGAGAAGTGGCGCTCGCTCATCCCGGCCCGCGCGGCCAGCGCGGGCACGCTCAGGTCGGCCGTGGGGTTCGCCTCGATGTACGCCTGGAGCTCCCTCAGCGGCTCGCTGCGCGGCGTCATGGCCCGCATCGGCGTGCTGAACTGGCTCTGCCCGCCCGGCCTGTGCAGGTACACCACGAGGCCGCGGGCGACGTCCCTGGCCAGCGCGTGGCCGTGGTCCCTGGCCACCAGGGCGAGCGCGAGATCCACGCCGGACAGCACGCCCGCCGAGGTCCAGACGTTGCCGTCCTCGATGTAGAGCGGATCGGCGTCCACCTCGACGCACTCGTAGCGGGCGTCCAGCTCGTGGGCGGCGAGCCAGTGCGTGGTGACCCGCCGGTGGTCCAGCAGCCCGGCCTCGGCCAGCAGGAAGGCGCCGTTGCACACGGACGCGACCCGCCGGGCGCCGGCCGCCAGCCGGGCGACGTGCCCGACGAGCTCCCGGTCCGCCAGCCGCTCGGGCACGGTCATCCCGCCCGCCACCAGCAGCGTGTCGATCGGCCCCGCGACCTCGCCGAGCGCCGAGGCCGTGACGGTGACGCCGTTGCCCGCGGGCACGGCGCCGCCGCCCACGGCCGCCACCTCGACCTGGTACCCGCCCCCGGGCACCAGCAGGTCCGCCGTCGCGAACACGTCCGCGGGACCGGCCATGTCGAGCAGCTGGAAGCCGGGGAAGACGACGATCAGGACTCGTCGCTGCATGTTTTCATGCTGGTCGCGGGCCCGCACCGGCGTCAACGACACGAATATTGCACATTACGCCATGACCTCCCATCACGATCAGACGGCATGATGGCGGCCAAGAAGATCGTCGAAAGGTGTTACGTGAAGAGAATCGTGTCCATCGCCGTCGCGAACCTGCTCGTGATCGGCCTCACCCCCGCCGCTCACGCCGTGTCCGCGGCGCCCGCGAGCGCGCGCGATGTCTACGCCGACTACGCCGAGCTTTCCGCCCATGAGGTCGAAGGCAGAGACTATCGCCGCGTCCAGCGCGTCCCCCGCGGAGCGAAGGCGGCGCACATAGCCATCCACGGCGGCGCCATCGAGCCGCCGACATCGCAGCTCGCCGACCACGCCGCGGGCCGCAGGCATGCCTACTACTCGTTCGAAGGCATCAAGGCCACCGGCAACAGCGCTCTGCACATCACCTCCACGCACTTCGACGAGCCCAAGGCGCTCAAGGTGGTGGCGGCGGTCGACTACACCGTCTCCTGGCATGCCGCGGCGGGCGCCGATGCCACCACCTACGTCGGCGGACGAGACAAGGCGCTGGTCAAAAGGGTGACGGCCGGGTTGCGCGCCGCCGGGTTCGCCGTCTCGGCGTCCGTGCCCGAGGAGATCGGCGGTGACAGCCCCCGCAACATCGCGAACAGGAACCGCAGAGGCATGGGGGTGCAGCTGGAGATCAGCCGGGGTCAGCGGGAGCGGTTCTTCGACGGAGGGAAGCTGAACCGGGCCTGGATCGAGAACCCCGCCAACCGCACGAAAGCCTTCTACCGGTACGTCGCCGCCGTCAACCGCGCGCTCGGCTGAGCAGCACGGATGAACGCCGTGAGCCCCCGGGGCAGGACCGGGGGCTCACGGCGCGCGACATGGGCGGAAATTTCAGCCCATGTGCGGGTAACGGTGGTCGGTCGGCGGCACGAACGTCTCCTTGATCGTCCGGGCGTTCACCCAGCGGATCAGGTTGAAGATCGAGCCCGCCTTGTCGTTGGTGCCCGAGGCACGGGCGCCGCCGAAGGGCTGCTGCCCCACGACCGCGCCGGTCGGCTTGTCGTTGACGTAGAAGTTGCCCGCCGCGAAGCGCAGCCGCTCGGAGGCGGACGCGATGGCGTACCGGTCCTGGGCGATGATCGACCCGGTCAGCGCGTACGGCGCGATGCCCTCCATCTGGTCGAGCACCGTGTCGAAGTCGCGGTCCTCGTAGACGTGCACGCCGAGGATGGGACCGAAGTACTCCTTGACGAAGATCTCGTCGGTCGGGTCGGCCGACTCCAGGATGGTCGGCTTCACGAAGTAGCCGACGCTGTCGTCGTACGAGCCGGTGAGGACGTCGATGTTCGCGGTCGCCCGCGCCCGGTCGATGGCCTCCTTGTGCTTGGCGAACGCCCGGGCGTCGATGACCCCGCCCATGAACGTCGACAGGTCACCCGACACGTCGCCCACGGTCAGCGACTCGGCCGTGGCGACGAAGTCGTCGCGCATCCGGTTCCAGACCGAGCGCGGCACGTACGCCCGCGAGGCCGCCGAGCACTTCTGCCCCTGGTACTCGAACGCGCCCCTGACCAGCGCCGTCGAGAGCACGGCCGGGTCGGCGGACGGGTGCGCGAGCACGAAGTCCTTGCCGCCGGTCTCGCCGACGAGGCGCGGGTAGCCGTGGTAGGAGGCGATGTTCTGGCCGACCGTGCGCCACAGGTGCTGGAACGTCGCCGTGGAGCCGGTGAAGTGGATCCCGGCCAGGGCCGGGTGCGCGAGCGCCACCTCGGAGACGGCCTGCCCGTTGCCGGTGACCATGTTGATCACGCCAGGGGGCAGCCCTGCCTCCTCCAGCAGCCGCATGGTGAAGTGCGCGGCGAACTGCTGGGTGGGCGACGGCTTCCAGACGACGACATTCCCCATCAAAGCGGCAGAAGTCGGCAAATTTCCGGCGATGGCGGTGAAGTTGAACGGCGTGATCGCCAGCACGAAGCCCTCGAGCGGCCGGTACTCCATCCGGTTCCACACGCCAGGCGACGAGATCGGCTGGTCGGCGTAGAGCTGACGCGCGTACGCCACGTTGAACCGCAGGAAGTCGATCAGCTCGCAGGCCGAGTCGATCTCCGCCTGCTGCACCGACTTCGACTGGCCCAGCATGGTCGCCGCGTTGAGCGTGGCCCGCCACGGCCCGGCAAGCAGGTCGGCGGCCTTGAGGAAGATCGCCGCGCGCTCGTCGAAGGACAGCGCCCGCCACGCGGGAGCCGCCGCAAGCGCGGTGTCGACGGCGTCCTGCACGTCCCGGGCCGTAGCGTCGTTGGTACGGCCCAGAACGGCGGCGTGGTTGTGCGGTTGCACCACGTCGATGGGGGCGCCGCCGCCCAGGCGCTGCTCGCCGCCGATGGTCATGGTCAGGTCGATCGACGACCCGGCCAGCTCCTTGATGCGGTCTTCCAGCGCCGACCGCTCGGCGCTGCCCGGCGCGTACCCGTAGATGCGCTCGTTGGCGGGAACGGGGACGTTGCTGATGGCATCCATTACTTACCCCCAAGGGCACGAAGGAAGAAGGCGACGTTGGCGGGGCGCTCGGCCAGGCGGCGCATGAAGTAGCCGTACCAGTCGTCGCCGTAGGGGACGTATACGCGGACCGTGTGGCCGGCACCTGCCAGGGACTCCTGCAGGTCGGTCCGGATTCCGTAGAGCATCTGGAACTCGTGGTCGCCGATCGTCCGCCCGAACCGGTCGGCGAGCAGCTCCGTGATCGCGATCATGCGATCGTCGTGCGTCGCCACCATGGGGTATCCCTTCCCCGCCATGAGGATCCGCAGGCATCGCACGTACGCCTTGTCCACGGCGCTCTTGCCCTGGTGGGCCACGGAGGCGGGCTCGCGGTAGGCGCCCTTGACCAGGCGCACCCTGGAGCCCTCGGCGGCCAGGTCGCGGCAGTCGTCCTCGCTGCGGAACAGGTACGCCTGGATCGCCACGCCCGTCGACGGGTAGTCCTCGCGCAGCTTGCGCAGGATGGTCAGCGTCGAGTCGACGGTGGTGTGGTCCTCCATGTCGAGCGTGACGGTCGAGCCGTTGAGCGCCGCGGCGGCGCAGATCTCGCGGGCGTGCTCCAGTGCCATCGCGTCGTCGAGCCGCTGCCCGACGGCCGACAGCTTCACCGACACCTCACCCCCCGCCCCGAGCCCGAGCGGCCGGAGGGCGTCGAGCAGCGTGAGGTAGGCGTTCGTGACGTCCTCGGCGGCGCGCGCGTCGCGCGTCTCCTCGCCGAGATGGTCGACGGTGACGGCCAGCTTGGCGTCGCGCAGCCGCTCGATGGCGTCGCGGGCCGCCTGGACGCTTTCTCCCGCGACGAACCGATCGACCACTCTCCTGGTGAGCGGAAAACCCGACACGGCACGGCGTACGACGCCGCTCCCTGACGCGGCGAGGAGCACTTGACCCAGCATGCCTCAAGTCTAAAAACCCAGCTCAGAGGGGGCCATCGACGTGCGTAACGCCCGGTGTGGCAGGCTGTCATACAAATGCACAACACGGCAGACCTGCAAGAGATCGTCGACGAGATCGCCGCCCGGCTGGGGGCGTCCGTGACGCTGGAGGACCGCTCGTTCCGGCTGCTGGCCTACGGGGCGCAGCACGGCGACATCGACACGGTCCGCCAGGAGTCGATCCTGCGCAGGCGCGCCACCGGCGAGGTACGCGACTACTTCGAGCGCTACGGCATCGCCAGGGCCACGGGCCCGGTCCGCATCCCCGCCGACGCCGAGCTGCGGGTCCTCGCCAGAGTGTGCTGGCCGCTGCGCCACGGCGAGGTCACCTACGGCTACCTGTGGCTGCTCGACTCGGGTTCGCTCACGGCCCTCGACTCCGTCGCGCCGCTGGTCGCCAGGGCCGCCGCCGCGCTCGCCCAGGAGGCCAGGAGCCGGCAGGACCTCGGCCGGGGGCTGCTCGCCCTGTTCTCGGCCGATCCGGCGGAGCGCGCGAGCGCCTCCATCGAGTTGCCCGGCCCGGTCACGGCGGTCGCCGTACGCGAGTCGGCCGAGCGCGTCGCCGCCTTGTGGACGCTCCCGCGCGGCGTCCTGGCCCGCACCGGCTCGCCCGTCGCCCTGCTCACCCCGTCCCACCTCGCGGGCGAGGTCGCGCAGACCCTGCAGAGCGCGTACGGCACCGCCGCCGGGATCGGCGCCCCACGGCCCGACCCGGACGACGCCTGGCTGAGCTGGCGCGAGGCCCGCCACGCGCTGCGCATCGCCGAGCACTTCCCCCGGTACGCCCCCATCGCCCGCTGGGAGGACCTCGGCGTGCACCGCCTGCTGGCCAGGCTCGGGCAGCAGGACCTGCGCGAGCTGGCGGCCGAGACCGCCGCCCTGGACGCCGAGCTGGCCGAGACGGTGGAGGTCTATCTCGACCACGGCGGCCACGCCCAGAAGGCGGCCGCCGAGCTCGGCATCCACCGCCAGACGCTCTACTACCGGCTGGGCAAGGCCGAGCGCCTCACCCACAGGGACCTCTCGGACGGCGACGACCGCCTGGCCGTGCACCTGGGTCTCAAGGCCGCCCGGCTGCTGTAGGGGCGCGGTAGACCTTGACCCAGTCCACGTACATCGACACGGTGTCCGGCGTGGCGGAGTCGCGGCACTGCGGCTCGCACACCACGTCGTTCTGCAGCGCGAGCCCCATCTCGCGGCCCTGGGGCACGTACGGGCCCCGGTAGTCCCAGAGCTTCCTGCCGTCCAGCCAGAACGTCAGCCGCCCCGGCAGCCAGTCCACCGCCACCGTGTGCCACCTGGTGAAGTCGGCCCGCAGCTGCCGCTGGGCCCGGCCGTGCCCGCCGTGCACGAAGATCCCGCCGCCCTGCCGGGCCGGGTCGACGATCTCGGCGAAGTCCACCTCGGCGTAGTCGTCGTCCTCTCCCTGCTGGGTCGGCCACAGCAGGGCCACGGGGGTGTAGCCGGCCCCCGCCTCGCCCTTGAACCTGACCTCCCACCTGCCGTACTGCTGCGCGAGCCGGGTGGCGACCCCGCCCGACAGGTCCTTGCCGCCGTACATGCCGCCCTTGAGGCGCAGCACGCCGTCCGCGACCGTCGTCGCCCTCCCGGTACGGGGGTTCCGCCGGGCCTCGGGGGAGTGGTAGATCATCCATTTGCCGGTGTCGAGGGCAGAGCCGTCGAAGTGCTCCACGAGAACCGGGGCGCCCCAGCCCGGCGTCTGCGCCTGCGCGGTCTGGGGGAGCACGGCGACGCCCAGGAGCGTCACCGTGACCAGAACCTGACTGTGTGTAGTCATGGGGTCAATGGAAGCAAAGATGTCACTCCGGTAACGGCTCTTCGGGGAAACCGGGGGCCGGATCAGGCGCAGGCCGCCTCGTAGACCCGGATGAGCTCCTGGCTCACGCGCTCCCAGGAGTAGCGCGAGCGCGCCCGGTCGGCACCGGCGTAGCCGAGCGCGGTGCGCAGGGTCGGGTCCGACAGCAGCTCGCGGGCCAGCCGGGCGGTGCGCGCGGGCCGGTCGGGCGGCACCAGCAGCCCGGTGACGCCGTCGATGACGGAGTCGAGGTGCGCGCCGACGGCCGAGGCGATCACCGGTACGCCGCAGGCCATCGCCTCCAGCGCGACGATCCCCGTGGCGGCCTCGCGCGGCACCGACACCACGGCGTCCGCGCTGCGCATCAGCTTCGGCACGGCGGAGCGCTTGACCTGGCCGAGCAGCGTCACCTGGCCGGCGACGCCGAGCTGCTCGGCCAGCGCGCGCAGGCGGCGGGCGTCCCGGTCGTTCTCGAGGTCCTCGGGTTCCGGCCCGCCCGCGATGACCAGTTCGACGTCGCCGAGGCCCTGCAGCGCCCGGACGATGGTGTGCGCGCCGCGCTCGGTCGACAGGGGGCCGACGTGCAGCAGCCGCTTGCGCGTGCCCCGCGTGGCCACCGCGCCGCGGCGCTGGAAGCGCTCGGTGTCGACGCCGTAGGGGACGACGGCGATGTTGCAGCGTGGCACGCCGAGCCTGATCAGGGCCGACTCCTCGTCGCCCGAGCCGGCGATGACCGCGTCGGCGCGGCGGCCGAGCGCCAGCTCCAGCTCCTTGTGCAAGGCGTCGACGGTGTGGAACGTCTGCGTGACCGGCACCCCCAGGTCCTGGGCGCCCGCCACGGCGGCCAGCCCGCCTGTCCACGAATGCGCGTGGATCACGTCCGGCCGGTCCTGGCTCCATCGCTTCATCAGGTGTTCGCCGACGTCGTTCAGGAACGGCACGACCTCGTCGTCCGCCAGCTCCTCGGCGGGGCCCACGTCTATCTGCTCCAGCGTGACTCCCGGGGCCACCCGCGTCTTGGGCTTGCCTTCGGCGCTGTCACGGCGGGAGTAGATGGTGACATGGTGCCCGCGACCCAGCTCGCGCGCGACGGAAAGGATGTGGTGACGCCGAGCACCCTCGGCGGCGGCGACGATCGCGATATTCATGGCACACCTCAGCGTGGAAAGCCTGGAAGGTGTGCCTGCGTCTTAGGCACGTCTATCTACGCTTTCGACCATACCCAGGTTCGGGCCGATCGCAAACCCCTATAGATCAGACATCATGACTGTGCAGGTCAGGCACCCCGGAGCGCGAAGATCACGATCTCGTCCCACACCTGGCCGCCCGAGAACGCGTGCCGGTCCGCCTCCACCGCCTTGACCACGGTGGAGGGCGACTGGCCCGCGCACCGGCCGAGCACGTCGGCCAGGCGCTCCTCGCCGTACGGCTCGCCGCGCTCGTTCCTGGAGGAGATCAGCCCCTCCGAATACAGCACCAGCGTCTCGCCGGAGGCGAGAGTCAGCTGCTCCGCCCCGGTCTCCGCCTCGGGCGCGATGCCCAGCGGCACGCCGCCGCCCGCGGCGAAGCGCACGCCGCCGTCGGACTGCAGCAGTGCGGCGGGGTGGTGCCCGGCCGACGACAGCCTGATCTCGCGCCCCTTCACGAAGCCCGCGACGGCCATCACGAACATGCCGGTGCCCTGCGCGACCAGGGCCTCGTTGACCTTGCGCATCACCAGGTCGGGGTCGGACTCCCAGACGCTGAGCACCCGCAGGCCGCCGCGTACCATCGCGCTGACCGACGCGGCCTCCTCGCCCTTGCCCGCGGCCCCGCCCAGCGCGAACCCCCACCCGCCCGACATGGGGAAGACGTCGTAGAACTCGGCGCCCACCGACGATCCCGGGTGGTAGACGGCCGCCGCCTCGTAGCCCGGCACGTCGGGCAGGTTGCGCGGCGCCACGCTCGCCGAGAGCGCGTCCGCCGCCTTCGAGCGGCTCTGGAAGCTGCTCTGGGCGCGTACCGCCAGGCCCAGCTGCAGCCCCACCTCCTGCATGACGGCCAGGTCGGCCAGCGTGAACGGCTGCCTGTCGTGCGTGCGCACCAGCGTCAGCACGCCGTCGGCGGTGCCGATGGGCACGCACAGCATCGAGCCCGCGCCCATCGCCGTCAGCAGCGGCCCGTCCGCGCAGAACCCGAACAGCGTCTCGTCGTCCACCATCTCCTGCACCACGCCGGAGCCGCGCTCCAGCACCTGCGCCACGACCTGGCTGCTCGCCGGATCGGCGGACTCCACCTGGCGGACGAGCTCGCCCAGCGGCTGGCTCTTCGGCGCCACCACCACGGAGCGGTGCGGCACCCCGTCACGGACCATGTCGGCGATCACCCAGTCCGCCCACTGGGCCGCCAGCAGCCGCGTCGCCCTCGGCAGCGCCACCGGGCGCAGCAGCGCCTCCTCATCCAGCAGCAGATTGGCCATCTTGACCAGCAGGTCCTGCCGCTTGGCCGCCGCCAGCAGCAGCGCGCCGTCGGACTGCTCGGGCCGCCGAGCGCCCGGCTCGGGCAGCTGCACCTCGACCGGCAGCGCCACCGCCGCGACCATCTGCTGCGGCTCTCCCGGCATCGTGAGCCTGGTCAGCGCCAGCTGCACGACGTGCGTACGCCCCTGGTGCGCCAGCCGGGTCTCGAACGCCGACGGCTGCCCGGTCTGCAGCACCGCCGTCAGATGCGACCTGAACGCCGCCCGCCGCGACACATCCACCAGCAGGGGGAACGACCGGCCCACCAGGTAGCCGTCGGGGCTGCCGAGCATCCGCGAGGTCTCGGGGTTGATCCGCCTGACCACGCCGCCGCTGTCGAGCACGATGACCGGCACGGGAAAGGCCCGGAAAACCTGGCGCAGCAGCTTGAGCTCCCGCTGCGTGCCGTCCTTCTTGCCGCCCGGCCGCTTGGGCGCCTTCTGCAGCGCCTCCCGGGCCTCGGCCAGCAGCTCGGCCGCTGTGTCGAGCTCGGCGAGGGCGGCGTCGAGCGTGGGCGCGAGGTCGGCGGGATAGGCCGTCCTCGCCTCACGCAACGACGACACGCGCCCGGCCAGCGCGTCCAGCGCTTGTTCGAGGTCCGGCATGGTCACCCTCTGACGCTACGACACTCGGGATATCGGTAGCCATATCGGGTAGGGGCTTGTTGCTATGGAATCAACCGCGATGATCACCCCCGGTCTCGCCCGTGACCTCGCCACTCTGGGCCGGCTGGGTGAGGACACCTCGACGGAAAGTGTGCTGCGTGGCCTCACCACGGCGCTGGCCGCCGGCGTCCCGGGCTGCTCGGGAGCCTCGGCCGAGCACTGGCGCGACCACCGGGTGCTGGTCTCCGGCTCGCACAGCGAGCTCATCATGCTCGTCGAAGGCGAACGCGAACTCGGCGAGGGCCCGTCCATCGAGGCCAGGCAGAGCGGCGGCCGCGCGAGCGTGAGCGACGTGCTCAGCGAGACCCGCTGGCCCCGCTACGACGCGCTGGCCACCCGGTGGGGCGTGCGCTCCGTGCTCGTCGTCCCCATCGACGTGGCGCCCGCCCTGCTGCTGGTCGGCCTCTATTCGGTACGCCCGGAAGCGTTCTCCCCGCAGGGCGCCCACTCCCTGGCCGACATGCTGACCGAGCAGGTCGGGGTGGCGATGGCGAACATGTGGGAGTTCGACGAGGTGCGCACCGACGCCGCCCAGCTCCAGGAGGCTCTCGCCGGACGGTCGATGATCGACCAGGCCAAGGGCATCATCATGCAGACCAGCGGGTGCACCGCCGAGGCCGCGTTCGAGGAGCTGCGCAGGATCTCCCAGCACCACCAGGTCAAGGTGGCCGACCTGGCCAGGCTGCTGGTCGACGAGCACCAGCGCAAGTCGAAGCGCTGAGCCTCAGCCGATGGCCGCCAGCGCGTCGTCGAGCGTGTCGTAGAGCGGCAGCCGCTGCGCCAGCCCGGTGATCCACATCACCCTGGACTTGGAGTATTCCACCCCGATGAGCGCGAACCTGGCGCCCGAGGCCAGGCTCGTCTGCCAGTGGTGAACGATGAGCCCGAGCGCCCGCGAGTCCATGAACGTCACGCCGGCCAGGTCAAGAATCAGGTTGGGGCCGGCCATGGACAGGTAGTCGGCGAACTGCTCGCGGGTCGTGGCGTCGAGCACGCCGTCGACCCGGATCACCGTGATCTCGTCCACGGTCGACGACGTGAGGCTCAGGGCCGCCACGGGCCCCTCGCCGTTCTCCGGCATGGTCACGGAGCAACCCTACTGTCACCGAACATGGGAGGAATACTTCCGGCGATACGGGGGACACTTGTTGCGGAGTCCAGCAGCGGGCTTTCGTCTCGAGAGTAGAGCGAGGCGTGCCTCTGCCTGGGCTTTTCCTGCTGGGGGAGGCCGCCTGCGATCCATATGAGGAGCAGCGATGGCTGTGCAGGAATACGTCCTCGAGGAAATGACGGCTGAAGAGCTCCTGGCCGAGATGGTCAGGGCGGAAACCCCCGACAGTCAGCGGGAGCGCCTGCGCGAACGCATCGTCGAGATGCACAGGCCGCTGGCCATGGAGATCGCCAGGCGATACCGCTACCGCGGCGAGCCGTTGGAGGATCTCCTCCAAGCCGCGTATGTTGGCCTGATGAAAGCCGTCAACGGCTTCGATCCCACCCTCGGCCACGCGTTCAGGGGCTATGCCGTCGTGACGATGACCGGCGAGGTCAAGCGCCACTTCCGGGACCGCACGTGGGCCATCCGGGTGCCGCGCCTCTACCAGGAGCGCCGCTCGGAGCTCAACCGGCTGGTCGCCGACCTCAGCCAGGACCTCGGCAGATCGCCGACCGTGGCGGAGCTGGCCGCCAAGATGAACATCACCGAGGAGGACGTCCTGCTGACGCTCGACGCCTCCGCCGCGTACAGCACCCTGTCGCTCGACGCGCCGCTCGGCACCGACGACGACGCCGCCTCGCTCGGCGACGTCATCCCGGAGGACGACGACACGCTGAGCACCATGGTCGACAGGGAGGCCGTCAAGCCGCTCATCGACGCGCTCCCGTCCAGGGAGAAGCACATCCTGCTGCTGCGGTTCTTCGGCAACATGACGCAGGCCGAGATCGCGGCCGAGTTCGGGATCTCCCAGATGCACGTCTCACGTATCCTCCGCAAGGTTCTCGACCAGCTACGCACTGAGCTGGTCGGTTGAGAAGAAGGTCGCCGGGTGAACGAGGACGCAGAGCCTCAGTCGGGCTACACGAGCCCGCCGCCCGGCGCGCCCGTGAAAGAGCTCCGTTTCCGACTGCCGGACCTGCCGCAGGTCCGGCAGTTCGCTGAGGACGAGGCCCGCGGCGCCGGAATGGCCGAGGAGGCCGTCGGCGACTTCGTCATCGCGGTCAACGAGGTGGCGACCAACGCCGTCACCCACGGGTCGGACCGCGCCTTCCTGCGTACCTGGCTGGTGAACGGCGACCTGGTCGTAGCGGTGCACGACGAGGGAGTGTGGAAGCCGGGGCCCCTGCCGGGTGCCGTCGGCGGGATGGGGCTGTGGGTGGCCCGCCTGCTGTCGTCCGACCTGACCCTGCGCGCCGGGGGTGACGGCAGCACCGTCATCATGCGCTTCCCCGGCAAGGAGTGACGCCCGCGCGGGAGACCGCCTTGCCGGCGGCCTCCCGATGGTGGAGTTTCTGGGGCTTTTTTGGGGGTTTATCGGCGGGCTCGTCCGCGCCAGTTGCCGTATCCGCTGCGGATGCCGGCCGTACCGACGCCTGCCTGGTGCAGGGCCAGCAGCGTCAGGCCCAGCAACGCGAACGTCATGCCGGAGAACCCGCCGGGGATCCGCACGCCGACCAGGTCGAGCAGGAACCCCAGCCCGAAGATGATCGCTGCGACTACCGCGAGCATGTCATGTCACCTCCTCTCGGAAAGGGTGAGCAGGCTCTCCAGGACGCTCCTGTAGTCGCGCAGCGCCAGGCGCAGCTGCTCGGTGTCGGCGGACTCGCCGTCCTCCGCGTCCTTCGCGTTCTTCCAGCGGTCGCGCAAGCCGTCCGTGCGGCTGGTGAGGCTGCTGGTGAGGGCCTCCACGACCTCGCCGACCAGCCCGTCGGCACGCCGTACGGCCTCGCCGGGATCGTCGACGAACGACGCCTGCAGATCGCGCCAGCGGGCCTGCACCTGGTCCGGGTCCTGATCGAAGAGGACGACGTCCTCGGGGGCGGCGTGCGCGGGGACCTCATCGGATGCCACCGGCCCGGACTCCGGCCCTGGCTCGGGCGGGATGTCGCCGCCGCCGGTTCCGGCGTACGGATCGCGGTAGGGGGCGTCGCGCTCGCCCTGCGGAGCCGTCACGGCCCCAGGCACGGCGGCCGCGTACTCGTCGTCACTGCGCGGGCTACGCGCCACCAGCTCGTCGCCGTCGCCTGGACGGTGAACTACCGGCTCGCCATCGGCCACGGCTTGGGGAGAGCCGTCGCCGCGACGAGGCTCGTCATCATCGTTCGAGTATTCGTGGCTCGAGTGCTCATCCGCCGTCTGGGGGATACGAGCATGCTCCTCGTCGCCACGTCTGGGGGTGGGGATGCCCATGATCTCTGTCACCGTCCTCGTGAGGTCTCATGCAGCAGCTCCTCGAACAGCGCGCGGTAGTGCACCATGGCCTGCCGCAGATCCTCCGTCGAGGCCTCCTTCCTGGCCGCCCGCCCGCTGATCTCGTGAGCCGTCCTGTAGTGGTCGAGCGTGGCCGCGTGCCCCACCGACAGGGTGGACAGCCGCTCCTCGAAGTCCTGCGTCGGGTAACCCCGTTCCGCCATGACCGCCGTGACCAGCTGATCGGCCTCGCTCACCGCGAACCCGGGGGCGTCCACGAAGCGCTCCTGCACCTCGGTCCACCGGTTCGCGTACGTGTCGCGCGACTCCTCCGTCAGGGGGTGGACGTCGAGCTCGGCATGGCGCCGCTCCCTGTCGACCAGCTCCTCCTCGGCCTCGCGGCGGTTATCGTGTTCCGCGACTGCGCGTTCGTACTCCGGGCCGAAACGTTCGCGGAGATGGTTGCGCCGCTGCTGTTGCCGCAGCACGAGATATGCGACTGCGGCGAGCGCCACCACCGCGACCACGACGACGGCCACCCAGATGAAGGTGGTCATGATCTTCGCCTCCGGTCTCTGTGTCGAGACCAGCGACTGCCCTCGAACGGGCATGTCGAAACTCGCTTCTCAGCGAGCTTCGAGCGCCTCCTTCGCCGCGGCCAGCACCGCTGCGACGTGTGAGCCGCCTGGTGGCGCCGGGACCTCACTGAACCCTTCAACCGCGTCGTACCGCACGTCCAGCCCCGCGTCCACGAGCCGCTGAGCCCACCGCAGAGCCGTGTTCAACCGCTCGGCCGCGGGCGGCTTCCCCTGAGCGGCCGCCGACAGGTTACGAAGATTCGTGGCCGGCCCGGACTGGGCGTGCACACGGGCCAGCTTCCACGGCACGGCGCGGCTGTGGTCGAGCATCGGCTTGGCCAGCCCGGCAGCCCGCTTGGCCTGCAGCACCCCGGACTCACTGACCCCGAAGTGCGCGGCCAGCTCCTGCACGCTCATCCCTTCGGTAACCAGCCTGGCCAGCTCCCGCCGATCGATGGTCGGCCTCCGCCCCACCCAGGCACCTCCGCTCCAGCTCTCCGTGTACGCGTGTATCTTCAACGTGCGGTAAGGGTATGACGTCCCCTCCCCTGCAGAGGCATACCCCGGTGCGTGCACTCGCGCAACTCCTGCCCCACGCGGTCCCATAGACGGCATCCCCATGTCCAAGAGCGTGATGCAGTTCGGCCCGTAAACCTCACCGTCGGCGGCTCTGTCACGGTCATCGCCGGCTTCATGAGCGTTTTCTCCTTGCCGGCCTTGCCTGCCGCCTGAAGAGGATCAAGGAGGAGGTGGCAAGCGACGAGGCACCGACCAAACCGGGTCCTTGGGCCAACCGGGGCTAATCGAGCAGGCTGCTGGCGGAGCCGACACAGTAGCGTCGGTACTTCCGCAAGGAAATACGTAGCTTGCCCTCCACCTTGTCGATGGGGATGAGGTAGATCGACAAGTTGCCGTCCAAGATGAAGAACTCATCTACATCTGCCGCGCTGTACGGCACCAGAGCGCCCTTCACAGTTCCGGCCAGACGGTGAGCGATGGTCACCTCACCGCTGGGCACCATGCACGTCTTCACCTGGATCCTATGTATGCGACCTCTCATGTCGACGAGGAGATCGTACGGCTGAGCCTCCAAGGGCATGGAGGGAACCGACCCGCGAAGTGTGAACCAGGCGGCAGCAATGGTGGTGGCCGCCTTGCGCAAGTGTTTGAGGTCGCCTTGATTCGGCTCAGGATCAACATGGTCAATGTCGCCCGCGTCCAAGTGAGCGGTGGCGAGCCCCAAGGCCGCCGCCCGTCGCCGGATGGTCGCTCTGCTTTGACTGGTATTGCTCACTCCGAGCACGTGAGTCACAGCCCTCCATGTCTCGCCTTCGAGGGCTTGGCGGAGTTGTGTCACGCTCCAGCGACGTGATCCCGTGAAATGATCGACATCAAGGCCGAGGGCCTCAGCGCGTTGTTGCAGGACTTTGAGCTGTCGCCCGCCCTCACTGGCGATCCCCAGCGCGCGTGACACGCCTCGCCATGAGGTTGCGCCGGTTACTGCGGTGATGAGGTCCTCGTCACCCCAGGTCTTACGGAAGTGGTCCACTGCAAGGCCCAGTTCGCATGCTCGGTCTTTCAACCGGGAAATGGCCTTCTCGGAGCGGCGACTGTAACCCAACTGGCCTAGGACATCGGCCCACGAACGGGCAGCCGCGACAACCTGGCCGAACTCTTCGTCAGACACTACGAATTTCGCCCGCCATAGCCTTGGCTTCTGTCCTACCGTGTCCGCAGACGCTGGCGTCGCGTCGTTCCGGGACGGGGATTGCCCGATTGTGGTGGGTGCGACAGCGAGAGGGCGCGTCTTGCGGGGGCGCCCTGGCTGTGACTGGAAGTGTGACGTGTCAATCCTGAGCTCTTCGGCCCGGGCTTGCATGATCTTGCGCGAGGCCGTGGCCGTCGGATGATATCCGAGCGATCTGGCTACGCCAGCCCAACTGATCGACTTATGTATGGCGGTGCGTAGGTCGTCGTCAGTCCACCGTATGGCGTCGTACCGGGTGTACTTGGATGTGAGAGCTGGCACTGCCACAGAATAGTAAAACCCGATCATCGAATATCGATGATCGGGCGATATGGTCGGGACGACAGGATTTGAACCTGCGACCCCCTGACCCCCAGTCAGGTGCGCTACCAAGCTGCGCTACGTCCCGTCAAGCCCTCGGCGGGAACTTTTTGGTTTTGGTTCCGCTCGGCCTTGCGTGGAAAACACTATCACGAGCGAAGGACCCCTCCGTGCCAACTCTCGTGAAGGCTGGAGGGGCCGCCATGGCGCCTGCAGCCGCTGGTGTGCTGAGTCGGAAATTCATCTGGCGTTCTGGCATGGGGCGTCCGGGACCGAAGGTCGAGCCGCTGGATTGACCGCCGGCGAGCAGGCCAAGCTTGGGCGGTGGGTGCGGCGTAAGTGCGCGTGTGATCGTCAGGTTGAGTGGCGGGACGCGGATCGTGCGAGTCGTCGTCCCATGAGGATGATCATCACCCACAAGACCATGGCATCGGTGGCGCAGTCGACGTCATCGTCTGGCCAACGCCCACCGCCCGCATGCTCGACGGCCGCGCCATGGGTCGCCCTTCCTCGCCGTCCGGCGCGCCCGCGTCCCGCTCCCGCCGCGCGACGTTGATTCCGACTCCGGCCGGGTCCACCTGTCCTCCTGCCGTGCCGCCGAGCTCTTCGAGAAAGCCATCAATGAGCTGCCCGGTGGGCTGCGGACGCCGCACCAGCTGCGCCACTCCGCGCTCATCCACGCTGCCCAAGACAGCGGCAATGCCTCCACTCTGATCGCCTACTCCGGCCACACCTCGGTCGCCTCGCTGGCCCACTACGCCCGGCTCGAGGCCCTGGCCCACTGGCAACAAGCCCGCGACCCCGGCCGCGCGCCGCCGGTGAAAGCTCGGTGGGTCGGCCACTACAGGCGCCTCAACCACTCCGCAGTACACGACTCAAGGCTGCGAGGTTTCATCCGGTACGTCGCACTCCGTTCCTGCCTCATGGCGAAATTCGCTCTTGTGAGCTGATCTTGCGATCGTTAGGCTTTGCCCGTTTGGTCAGAGCTCAAGAGCCGCACGAGTCAGGATGGCCTGCCGGGTGGGGTGGAGCGACGTTTGGCATCCCCGGGATGCCCCTCGTTGTGGTTCGGAGCGTGACGGCGTATGCGCCGGAGTTTGGCGTGGGCTCGTTGTGGGCGGAAGTCCGCCGTGGTGGCAGCCATCCTCATGAGCCTGTTGCCAGGCTTGCTCATGTTGCAGTCGTTACCGGCAACTGCTGATACGGCCGCCCTTGCTGCTTCTGCTGTTTTCCAAGGCCCTGTGGAAACGCCGAAGCAGGCTTTTGGGTCCACCAAGGCTTTGCCCACGCTCACCTCAAGCGAGGCCACGCGGACGCATGCCGCTGCGGGCACGCCGAAGCAGGACGTTGAGGTGCCGAAGACCGCGTTACCGCGGGAAGAGCGTGATGGTGTTACGCGGGTGGTGCGGGCGGCCAGTAAGCCTGTGAGCAGTGCATCAGCGTTCATGGCACAGTTGGCGGCTGAGCCGCCGTGTGGTTCATATGAGCGGTGGTCGTTTGGCGATTACGTCCCCGCTGGGACGTATGTCTCGTACAGCGGGCAGGTCTGGAAAGCCGTCCAGAACATTTCTGCCAGCAACAACACAACCCCACCGAATACAAACCGTACCGACTGGCTGTTGGTGGGGCCTTGCCCGAAGCCGCCGGCGCCGACGATCACCTCGATGTCTCCGGACAACGGCCTGCAACTGATGACGACCACGCCGACGTTGAGCGCTACGGCCACCACGTGGGCGGGCGGCACGATCAGCTTCGACTTTGAGGTGTGTGATACCCCGTCGATGTACGGCTGCCGCACCTACGAGGACTGCTGCTGGACGTCCTCTGGCAGCAGGACAGTGCCAGATGGCGTGCTGTCCTGGGGGCGCCAGTATTGGTGGCGCCTCAAGGTCATGGACGCCTCCACCATCGGCGGCCAAAGTCAGTACTCGGAGACACGCACCTTCGTCGTCGGTGTGCGCCAGCCCGCGATCACGTCACAATTGTCGACGTCCGGTGGGAGCGGCCAGGAGTTTCATCAGCTGGTCGGCAATTACACCACCAGGTTCACCGACGCCCAGGTCAGCACGGTCGGGCCGCCGTTGTCGGTGGTGCGCTCGTACAACAGCATGGATCCGCGACGCACGGGCATCTTCGGCGCCGGTTGGTCGACCCGGTGGGACATGCGGATCGTCCCGGAGCAGATACGGGGCCGGGAGTCGCTGCTGGTGACCTATCCGGACGGGCGCCAGGTGCGTTTCGCGAAGAAGGGCGATGGCAGCTATCAGCCTCCCCCCGGCCTGAACGCGACCCTTGCTGAGGCGTCGAAGTCGCCAACCTGTCCGGCGGGGACGACCTGCACGGGCTGGGCGTTGATGGACAAGACGTCGACGTCGTATGTGTTCGACGAGAGCGGACGCCTGACGAAGATCGTCGATGGGCGGGGGCGTGCGCAGACGCTCATACACGGGCAGGACGGCAAGCTCTCCCAAGTCACCGCGCCGGGGGGCCGGTCGCTGACGTTTTCCTGGACCGGTGCCCACGTGACGTCGGTGTCCACGGCGCCTGTCGACGGTAAATCGCTGACCTGGACCTACTCGTACAACGGTGACGTCTTGGAGAAGGTGTGCAATCCCAAGCAAGGCTGCACACAGTATGACCACGCCTCCGGATCGCTGTATCGGACCACGGTGCTGGACTCCGATCCCATGGGGTATTGGCGGCTGGGCGAGAGCAGCGGGACCGAAGCGAAAGACCTCGGTTGGAACAACGACAGCATCTACAACGGTGGCACGTTCGGTAAGCCCGGTGCGCTGGCCGGAACGTCTGACACCGCCGTCGAACTCGACGCCGATGACTCCGTCTCCCTGCCAAGTGATTTGCTCGCGCGTGTGGGCAAGTGGGCGTCGTTTGAGACCTGGTTCAAGACGACCGGCACGGGACCGCTCCTGCAACTGCAATACAAGTGGTACGCGACCAAGCACTCGATGCTGCAGATAGCGGCCGACGGCAAACTGTCGGCGGCCTACCTGCCCACCACTACCCCCATCACCTCCGCCGTCGCGGTCAACGACGGCGCTTGGCACCATGTCCTGCTGACCGTCGCAGGCGACACGCAAACGCTGTACTTGGACGGTCAGGCGGCAGGGACGCTCACCGCGACAATCAACAATCCCGAGGACTGGCCGTACGCGTGGGTCGGTGGGCTGGCTACAAGCGTCGACGAGGTCGCCGTCTACGATCGTCCGCTGTCGGCTGCGGAAACCGCCACCCACTTCGCCGCCCGCGCCGCCGCGCCGAACAAGCTGACCAAGGTGACGCTGCCCTCCGGTCGCGTGTGGGCCGCCAACGCCTATGACGCGGCCAGCGACCGCCTCACGACTCACACCGACCAGCACGGCGGCGCCTGGAAGATCGGCAAGCCCGTTTACGACCGCACCACTGGTATGAGCACGGTCACGGTCACCGACCCGCAGGACGGCAGCCCCCTTCAGTATGTGTACGACGCCTGGCGCGGCTACCGGATCACCTCCTTCACCGATCAACTGGGGAAGAAGACGACCTACAGCTACGACACCGGCGGCTTCTTGCAATCCATCACAGACCCGAACCTCAACACCGTCACCACCTACAACGACGCCCGCGGCAACATGATCGAGCGCAGAACCCGCCGCACGACCAACAGCGAGATCGTCCGCAGCGAGTACTACCTGAACGCTGCCAATCCGTTCGACCCACGCAACGACCGCCTGATCAAAGTCCGCGACGCCCGTTCAGCCAGCGCCACCGACAACACCTACGCCACCGTCTTCGAGTACAACTCCTACGGCGAGCAGACCAAGCAGATCACTCCGGCCACGCTCGACTTTCCCAACGGCCGCTCCAGCACTATCGCCTACACCGACGGCAGCGAGCCGGCGGTCGGCGGTGGGACCACACCGGCCGGACTGGTGAAGACGCGTACCGACGCCAAGAGCAATGTCACGACGTTCGGCTACAGCGCTGCGGGCGATCTGGCGGAGCAGACCGACCCGTCCGGGCTGGTCACCAAGGTTGAGCACGACGTGTTAGGGCGTGTGACCGCCCAAATGCAGATCTCCGATGCGGAACCCGGCGGGGTGAAGACCACTTTCGCCTACGACGATTTCGGCCGGTTGGCCACGCAGACGGCGCCGGGTGTGAAGAACGAGATCTCCGGTGTCACGCACACGGCGAAGACGAGCTACACCTACGACCCGGACGGCAACACGCTCACCGAGACCGTCACCGACCTGACGGGCGGCGACCCCGAGCGGACGACGACCTACACCTACGACGCCTACGGCCATCAGGAGACCAGCACCGATCCCGAGGGTGGTGTGGTCCGCACCAGCTGGGACAAGCTCGGCCTGCAAACGGCCCTCACCGACGAGCTGGGCTCGGTGTTCGGCTACGCCTACACCAAGCGCGGCGAGTTGGCCAGCCGGACGTTGAAGAACTGGACCGGCAGCCCGGTCAACCCGCAACCAGCCAAGGAAATCGTCCTGGAGTCGTTCTCCTACGACGACGGCGGTCGCCTGGCCGCGCGGGTGGACGCGATGGGCCGCAAGACCTCCTACAGATACTTCAATGACGGCCTGCTGTCGCAGGTGATCGGCGACGATGTCAAGCTGAACGGCTCCACCACTTCCAAGGACGTGGGGCTGGAAGTCAACACCTACGATCCTGCGGGCAACCTCACCCAGCAGGTGATCGGGGTCGATATCACCACGGGCGTAGGCATCACCACTACCGATTACGTCTACGATGCCGCCGGCCGCCTCACCTCCGCCACGCTCGACCCGAACAAGCTCAAGCGCAAGACCGCCTACGAGTACGACGCCAACGATCTGACGACCAAGGAGACGCGCACCGCAGCGGGCACGACCCGCCAAGAGATCGTCACCTACGCCTACAACGCCGCCGGCATCAGGACCCGGCAGACCGTGGAGAACGGCGACCAGGACCTCACCACTACGTGGGCGGTCGACGATCGCGGCCTGATCACCGCCACCACCGACCCGCGCGGCAACGCCGACGGGGCGAACGCCGTCGACTACACCACCACGAACCGCTACGACGCGCGCGGCCGCCTCACCGAGATCAAGACCCCCAGCGTCCAGATCGACAAGGCCGGAACTGCCGAGGAGGGGCGCCCGACAAGCCGGATCGGCTACAACACCGCGGGCTGGCAGACCCACGTCATTGATCCGGAAGGGCGTCTGGCTACCTCTGGCTTCGACAAGGTGGGCCGCCGTACGTCGCTGACCGCCATGCCCTACACGCCGCCCGGCGGCAGCGCGGTCACCCCCAAGATGGGCTACGACTACGACCCAGCGGGGCGTCTGATCAAGAGCACCGACCCGCGCGGGCAGGTCACCACGACCGAGTATGACGCCCTCGGTAACCCGGTCCGGGTGACCGATCCGCCCGCCGCGCAGGGGCAACCGGCCGGGCAGTGGATCTCGGAGTACGCCCTGGCGGGCGAGCAACTGGCGGCGATCGACCCGACCGGTGCCCGGACCGAGGGCACCTACGACGACCTGGGACGACGGATCACCAGCACCGTGATCGAACGGCGTCCCGCCAGCGCGGCCTACACCACCACCTTCGAGTACAACGCCGTCGGCGACGTGACCAAGGTGACTCCGCCCAACAACAAGGCCACCAGCTACACGGTCAACGCGGCTGGAGAGGTCACCGCGGTGACCGATCCGACGAATAACACCATCGCCTACGACTACGACCTGGTCGGGCGGCCCGCCAAGGTCACTAACCCGCTCGGTAACGCCATGGTCGGCGACTACGACCTGGCCGGCCGGCTTACCAGCGTCAAGAGCCTGGACGGTACAGGCGCGACCGTGCGCACCGTCGGGCTGGGCTACGACGCCGCCGGCAACCCCACCCGCTACACCTCCGGCGAGGGGCACGTCACCCGCCGCAGCTACGACGCCACCGACCTGCTCACCGAGCTGGTGGAGCCGGTCTCCGACACCAAGTCGATCAACACCAGCTTCGGCTACGACGCCACCGGCGCCCGCACGCGTATCACCGACGGGCGCGGCAACGCCACCTGGACCAGCTACAACACTCTCGGCCTGATCGAGACCCTGACCGAGCCGGCCACCACCGCCCACCCCAACCTGGCCGACCGCACCTGGACCCACGTCTACGACGTCGCAGGCAACGAGACCGCGCTCATCCAACCCGGCGGCGTTCGCCTCGACCGGCAGTACGACAACCTCAACCGCGTCACCAAGATCAGCGGCTCCGGGGCGGGCATCGTCGCAGGCGACAAGACCTACGGCTACGACCTGGCCGACCGCCCCACCAGCGTGGGCGATCAGACGCTGGAGTACAACGACCGCAGCCTGCTCACCAAGCTCACCTCGCCGTCCGGGACCAGCAGCTTCGCCTACGACGCGCTCGGCAACCCCACCCAGCGCATCGACCTAACGGGCACCACCACCTACACCTGGGACGACGACAACCGGCTCAAGACCGTCACCGACCCGGTCAGCGGCCGCACCAACACCTACGACTACGACAAGGCCGACCGGCTCGCCACCATCACCTCCACCAACCCGGCCAACACCTATGATGCCGTCGACCGGCCGCTCGCTCAGACGCTGAAGAACAGCACTGGTGGGCAATTCGCCAAGATCACCTACGGGTGGGACAAGGACGACAACCTCACCAGCAAGACCACCGAAGGCTTAGCTGGCGCCGGCAGCAACACCTACGGCTACGACCACGCAGGCCGCCTCACCTCCTGGAAGGGCCCGGACGGCACCACCACCGCGTATGAGTGGGACGACGCCGGTAACCGCACCAAGGCCGGCGACAAGACCTACATCTACGACGAACGCAACCGCCTGATCTCAGGCGACGGTAGTACCTACACCTACACCCCGCGCGGCACCCTCGCGTCCCAGACCAAGAACGGCAACACCCGCTACCTGACCTTCGACGCCTTCGACCGGCTCATCAACGACGGCGACGCCACCTACACCTACGACGCCTTCGACCGCATGCTCACCCGCCAAAAGAGCGGCAGCAACCAGCAGCGCTTCGTCTACGCCGGGCTCGACAACGACATCATCGCCATCACCGACCAGGCCGGCGCTGTGCAAGCCAGCTACGGCCGCGGCCCCTTCGGCGACCTGGTCAGTGTCAAGGAAGGCGCCAACCCGGCAGCGGGCGCGCTGACCGACATCCATCAGGACCTGGTCGGCACCTTCACCGGCACCGCCCTGTCCAGCACCACCACCTACAACCCCTTCGGCGAGGTCGCCGCCCAGAACGGCACCAAACCCGCGCTCGGCTACCAGAGCGAATACACCGACCCCGACACGGGCAACGTCAATATGCACGCCCGCTGGTACCAGCCGTCAACCGGAGGCTTTGCCTCCCGCGACACCTGGACTCTGACCCCAGTTCCGTCTATTCAAGCCAACCGCTACACCTATGCGAGCGGTGATCCAGTGACCGGTCTTGATCCGTCAGGTCATCAAGATGTGATCCACTGCGGTTGCGGTGGTGGTGGCGGGCCTGGAGGCGGGCGCGGCGGTGGTGGTGCTCCCGTTCTGCCGATCTCTGGTCGGACTCATATCAATGGCACACCAGTGAAGAAGCTCAACACTGGTGCCCGGCCAAATGGCAGAAACGGCAATACAACAACCACTACTCCAAAATCGAACACTAAAGCTGGTAAAAGACCGAGGACGGGTTCACCAAGTACAGCTTCAGGCCCTAGATACGGTGCGCCGAATCAGAGCCCATATGCGGATGACCGTCGCGTGTCTACGCAGCCTCGCTATCCTGAACCCAGCAAGCAGTCGCACAAGGATCCCAAAAAGCGACGCGGCAATCCTCAGGGACAACCCCACGGCAATCCCACGTGCACACGTAACTGCTACACCAGGCCAAGCACTTCTCCGCCACCACCCGCGCCCAAACCGCCCAAACCACCTAAACCCAAGCCCGTTACAGGCGGCGTTTCGGCATCCGCGTCCTTCAAGATCGAGAGCCGGTGCCCTCTTGCACCCGGAGCGCCCTGCGCGAGGCGAGACCGCATCGAATTGGGCGATACCGCCGTCACGAGCGTTGGTGATCATGGCGTCTCCACGGCCGACCCGAACGCCCCCGACACCGTTCCCAGCGTCATCCACTGCGAAGACGACGAGCGGCTCGCCGGCCTCTGTGTCGACGGCGTGGCAAGGGTCATCCCCGACGGCTCTACCGACGTCCCCGTCGAATACGGCGACCCGCCACCGCCAACGAACTACTCGTGCGATCCGCCCAACAGCTTCGTCTCCGGCACCCGCGTGCTGATGGCCGACGGGAGCACCAAGGCCATCGAAGACATCAAGATCGGCGACCGAGTCATCGCAGTCGACCCGGAGACCGGCCTGACCATGGCCGAACCTGTGACCGCCCTGATCACAGGCGAAGGCACGAAACGCCTCGTCAAGATCACCGTGGACATCGACGGCAACCGCGGAACCACCACCGACACCATCACGGCAACGGACAACCACCCCTTCTGGGCGCCAGCGCTACGCAAGTGGCTCGACGCCGGACAGCTCCAGCCCGGCATGTGGCTGCAAACATCCGCAGGCACGTATGTCCAGACCGTTGCGGTCCAGGCGTGGACGGCGAGCACGCGTGTCCACAACCTGACGGTCGGCGAACTGCACACCTACCATGTGGTAGCAGGCGACCAAGCTATCCTTGTCCACAACGATGGTGGAGATGACGATTACCTTTACAGAGGAATTCCGGAGGGGCATTGGTTCTACAAGAATGCGCTTCGCGGAATAGCGCCACCGCTCGGCGGTCATAGAGATCCTGCGCGTCATAACGGCGGAAATACGAGAAGCATCTTCACATCATGGACAACTGATCTCGATGGAGTAGCCCGAGACGCGGCAGACGAGATGGGGCCGCCTGGAATTGTTATGAGAATTCGCAAGAGCGCCGTATCGCCGAATAGGATTTTCGATTCTCCTGATATCTATGATGAGAGTGAAGTCCTTATAGCAGGAACTCAGACTGGGGCGGAAGTCAGTATCGGCGGAGGACCCTGGCGCCGCCCTAGCTGCTAGTGAGGTTGAGGCATGATAGTTGAGGCTTTCCGCGTTATGGCTATTCAGGCGATAGCGCGGAAAGTCGTGCCCGAAGATCTTGCCGGCCTCCTGGATGAAATCACCTATATAGAGGATAGTCATTCGCTGGTCCAGGTCGAAGAGCTTCGAAGAACGTATGAACGCAGATTGCGACGCCTTACGGCAGGTCATCGAAAATTTCTTGAAGTAGATAGACTCGTCCGTTTCCTGGCTGAGTATGAAGCCGATGAAGTGAGGCTAATTTCAATCCATCTAAGTGATGGCAGACGTTCGCTAGCTCTTATCGACGCGCCCATGACAAAACTGATTTTTTGGTCGGATATGTGGATTCTTGAACCACATGTGGACGCGCAGGGCGACGAGGATTAGGCCTGCCTGTCGGCTACGTTGACGACTGCGAAGGCACTGATCGTTTTCTGGCGGCTACGTTTCGTGGTCATTAAAGCTGCCCGCTACGTGGCCTGCCGCGCGTCGGGCGGTCGCCGGCCGCGCTGCGACTCTCCGGCCGGTCGCGGCCGCGCCGCCCACGCGCGCATTGCTGGACAGGCGCTACGGCAGAGAACCGCCCCGCCAACGGCAGGAGTAACAGGACCACGAGGGCGACGCGTCAGGCCACGCTAGGCGCGACGGCCTTAATGGTCTCGATAACTATCCGTTGGCTTGGGATAACTCCCTGGAGTAATTTCGTCTTGAGAGAGCCAAAGAGGGGAGCCACCCACGACTTGAGCAGTTCGTTCCCCGTGGTCCTGCTGCTGAGGAGTTGGCGGGCGGTCGGGGCACATGATGAGCTGACCGGACTGGCTGAATACCCCGCCGCGCCCAGGCCGCTCTAGGAACCTGATCAGGTGCCTAACCAGATCCGTGGCGTTCGCGCCCTTGAATGGGTCTTCTACTTTGGAACCGAAGGGTGAATCGTGAGGATTGATCAGAGATCTAGCTCTTGAGATCGTCAGCGAGGGCCCAACGGGGAGCCAAATATGGGAGCCAACGCAGTTAGACCTGCGACGACCGCATCCGACGGCTTGAGACGTTCGTGCAGGCAGAGGGCTCCCCGCCCGACTCCCTCAGCCTGGATTCACCGCTGAGGATCTGACAAAAGAATCGTGAAATAGGGCGAGGTGCCCTTTGACCTGGGATGATGGGAGTTCTCTACGCTTCCAG
>NZ_JBITMP010000077.1:0-37491 GCF_044466425.1 Nonomuraea sp. NPDC049400 | reverse complement strand
ACCATGATCCCTGCCATTCACCAGCAGAGATCACGCCCAACTGCGCCAGGCCATCCCCTTCTACCTGGGAAAACAGGATGGAATCCTCTCATTGCTGG
Source organism: Nonomuraea sp. NPDC049400 (assembly GCF_044466425.1). Lineage (NCBI taxonomy): Bacteria > Bacillati > Actinomycetota > Actinomycetes > Streptosporangiales > Streptosporangiaceae > Nonomuraea > Nonomuraea sp. NPDC049400. The sequence continues at coordinate 37,393 of NZ_JBITMP010000077.1, read as the reverse complement.
AGATCGATCCCCAGACCGGCCCTGCCTCTCCCCCGACTCACTCCATCCGCACAGTCGAGAACGCCGCGGATGGCCCTAAGCTCCTCGGGCAGCCACGTCCAGTCGATGTCTCCGACCTTCTGGCCATCACCCCCGAGCCCACCAGGGGACACGCCATCCTCGCCAAGATCCTCGTTCGCCTGGCCCTGGCCCGCTGGAGCCTGACCGACGTCGCCACCCTCGTGGGCGACCATCCCACCGCACCGGGCCTCATCCACCTGCGACGCCAAGGCTCGCGGCGAGGAAGGGCTCGCCCGTTATCCCCCCAGCAACAGTTCAGGCGGCTTCAGCGCCAATGGGCCAAAGCCATCGCCTACGCCGCGCAACTCCCCCGCACGGCACGTCCCGCCCACGCCAACGACTCAAGCCAATGGCAGGAGCGCGTCGCCACGACCGTAGACCTCGTCGCCATGGTCCTCCACGCGATCAACAACGGCGACCCCTCCCGCTGGGCCGGACAAGCCGGACCTAGCGACCGAAAAGCACTCGAGGCCGTCCTGGAACTCTGCCTCGACGCCGCCACCACCGACATCGACATCGACTGCCGACGACTCGCCCTCATGACCGGCATGGGACGCAGCACAGCCGCACGAGCCCTCCGACGACTCTGCCAAGACTCCTGGCTCAAACGCCTATCTCCCGGCGAAGGCCAATGCAGTGCCCGATACCAAGTGCTCGAACCTCAAAATGCTCAACCGTCACAGGGTGGGACACAAGCGACCCCGCGCCCCCCTGTGTCTGAGCAAAGTGGTAGCGAGCGGCGCTCAGCCCTGCGCTCCTATCTCTCCGAACGTCGACAGTTGCTTGCTCATGACCTCTTCGCCCACCCAAAGCATCAACGGAACAGCCATGGCCTTGCTCGCTTCGTAGCGATGACCTTAGGGGCCTTGCTCGGTATCAATGAGAGCGGGGCCCTTGGCAGTGTTGATCAGCTAGCTGATGCGACCGGCCGCACACATCGAACGGTCCAGCGACACCTGCGCATCCTTCGCGCACTTCGACTGACCCACCACGATGTCGCGCCCCTCAACACCTGGCAGAAGGCAGCCGAACGCCTGTCGGAAGCCGCACGGACGGTAGGAAGTCTGGGCACCTCGCAGCACCGCCATCAGGCCTACACCGCCGAGCGAGAGGCATTCCGATGGTGGCTCCACGAAGTACTCTGGCTACAGACCAGGGCCAAACGCGCAAGCGGATCCGCTCACGGCACATTGCGAGCTCAGCCTGGGGCCGCCCCATTGAAACCGTCACGGCGAGAACGCTATCCGCGCCACCCAAACGGGTTGCCCAACCATCGCCAAGCTCGCGTCATCACCAGACGCATCCACTGCGGCTGCCAAGGGCCCTAGGTGTTGACTAGCCCTGAGGTGACCTGGTCAGAACCAACTGCGTGCGAGCAGCCCACCAGTTGCATTGCGCTGTCGCGCCGACACGCTGGTCACAATTCCCAACGGTGCTCGCAATCTGATTCCGTTTCCGCTACGGTCCTGATCATTAGCGACAGGAGGTTCACGATGCCACAGGTCTACAAAGGTGAGCGACGGACAACCACGTTCCGGCCCGACCCGGAGTTGAAGCAGCGTCTCCTGGCCGCCGCTGACGCACATGGCTACCGCCACCTTGACAACTACCTGGTGGCGCTGCTCGGCGCCCTGCACCCTGACCCAGGTCAGGAACCAAAGAAGGTGAAGCCAGCTGCCAACCTCTTGGAGGCGTTGCTGGACAGCAGCCCCCAAAGTCAGCAAGAGGAACTGAACTTGTCGACTCAGTCGAACGGCTACGCCGCAGCGTAGCCCCCGGCTAGATAGCTCAGAGAGAAGGAGGACACGCCACGGGCTGAACACCACGCCCAGGGCGATCGCCCCGGAGAGACCCGCAAAAAGTGAAGCGGGCCCTCGCGCAACTACTTGGCGGTGGACGCGCGAGGACCCTTCAAAAGAACCCCGGCCCGGCGCGTGTCGGCTGGCGAGCTCTCGCGTGCCTAGGCCGGTCCTTAAGGTCTGGAGACCACCATAGACGATGGACTCCCGGCTCTGCTAGTTGTGCCCTCATGCGGCGTGTCGCATTCGGGCGGTTCTGGCAGCGCCAGTACGCATAACGTCATACCCGGACGACCAGTCGGCATGCCGAAACAGTCGTCAAACCTTTCGGCTACGAAGGCACGGCTTTCGCAAGGGCCCGCTGCTCAATTGCCGCCTGTCAAGCCTCTTCCGCCGGACAGCGCATCCCCTGGCGGCCGGCCATCACGTTGGCTCGCGCCCGGCCCGCAGGGTGGTTCACCCCTGGCCGCCAACGTGCCGCGCGCCGATAAGCCACACATACGCGGCGTCTTTGTGACGTATTGCGAAACGCCCTTCGAGACCGGTGACGCTCTTCCTGCACGAGCAAAGACAAGTTCGTCATCTGGAGCGCTTGCCTTGCAAAGCTCGCCCTCGCCGATCCGGCGACCGGCGCTGGAGCTGTACCCCGCATCGGAGGCGCCCCTGAGCTAACCCCATGCCGCCCGGATGCCGCTGGCCCGGGCCACCCCTAATCCCATAACGCACCAGCGCTCTGGCCCAGACCACCCGGCTTGCGCCAGCAGCTCTGTTTAGTGCACCCAAAAACCGCACGGAGCAACCCATGAGCCATGCGCTCTATTTAGTACACCCAAAAACAGGCACCCACAGCGAAGGTCTGAGACTCGTCCCGTCGACCGGCGTCATGCCACAGGTCGGGCTGCCTGCGAGAGCTCCGTCGCGATGTCTCTGGCTTCCGAAGCTGACTCGATGGCTAGGCAGCCTCACGAGTTCGTCGGCGCCATTCGGCGACCGGCGCTGCAGCTGTACCCCGCATCGGAGGCGCCCCTGAGCTAACCCCATGCCGCCCGGATGCCGCCGGCCCGGGCCACCCCTAATCCCATAACGCACCAGCGCTCTGGCCCAGACCACCCGGCTTGCGCCAGCAGCTCTATTTAGTGCACCCAAAAACCGCACGGAGCAACCCATGAGCCATGCGCTCTATTCAGTACACCCAAAAACAGGCACCCACAGCGAAGGTGTGACACCTCTCCGCACCGGGAGGGATAGCCGCATCACGCAGAACGCCGCTATCGCGCTGCCCGGCCTGTACCAGCCAGGAACGGCCTGTGCGTCGCCTCCGCTTGGCCAGACGTCCGGAGTTACCTCCTTCGACGGTGAGCGAGTCGAGTCTGCAAGGAGCAGAGTCCGGCCAGCGCCGTTCGAACGCCAAGACGCAGAGGACGCCGCATGAGGGCCAAGAAGCACTACCAGGTGCCGCGCACGCTGCTCTACAGCGGCCACAGCGCGCTCGCCGTGGCCGCCTGGTGCCTCTATGAAGCGCTCGGGACTCCTGACGTGCGCGGCGGGCGGCAGCCCGCGCGCGCCCGCCGTTGCTGGATCGCCGATCAGCTCGGCGTCAGTGAGCGCACTTTGGACCGGGCCCGGACTGAGCTGCTTGCCGACCACGATGGTGCCGGCCCGTTCCTCGTCCGCGAGATCCGCGGCCTTAACCTCTCGGCGTTGCATTTCGCGTTGCGCCGACCGCAGGAGACCCGCAAGGCCTACGCCGCCGTGCCGGCCTGGAGCCTAGCTCGTGTCCACGCGGGGCCAGGCCGCATCGAGGGGCAGGTGTGCCCGGAGACTTGGCGGGCCTACGCCGTGCTGGTCGACCGACTCGACCCGGCGGGACACGATCTGACGCTGGCCAAGCTCGGTACATGGTTGTCGTGTTCGACCAGCACCGCCCGTCGTCGGCTGAATGCGTTGGAGGCGGTCGGCTGGGTGCGGGTGCGCCGCCGCGGCGGGTTGTGGATGCACGTCCAAGCCATCACCGACGAGGGCCTCATCACGATGTCCACCGCAGATGAGGCTCCCGCTGACGACACCGGCACGGGTTCCACATCTGACGAGTCCCCCGTTCCAAATGTGACGACTCCCCCCCCGCCAGAAGTGTCGGGTCCCCCCCTGCCAGATGTGGCGACTCCTTATGGCGCACCTTCAGAGGGTGCACCTTCAGATGATTCACCCTCAGAGAGCTCACGTCCTCTCGCCGTAGGCGTTCTACAGCACCGTAAGGGCGACCCCGGGAGCGCGCTGCCGCGCGAGAGGTCAATCATCGACGGGGACAAGCCGGGCACTGCCGCCCGGCGTCGACCGCCCGGCGCATTGAGCGTGATGACTGCGATCCCTCTGGCCTGGCAGCTCGACATGAGCGCACGTGACCAGGACCGAGTCCTAGCCGCCATCGAAAAGGAGATGGCAGCCGGCAAGACCACCACTGAGATGACCCTGCGCATTCGCCGCCGGTTGACCATCTGGGCCGGTCGCCAGCCTCGCCGTCCGGTCGCAGCGGCCTTGACCGTGGTCAAGCGCGGTTACACCTGCCCTCGCCCCGACTGCGAGGACCACCTGCTGCCCTCAGGGCATCCCTGCGGTGCCTGTGCCGAGATCGGTTTCGAGGTGAATCAGCAGCGGCATGCCGAAACCGCAGCGGCCCCAGGAGAGCCGGCCGATGTGTCGCCCGGGCCTCCGTCCTCGTCTCCCGCACGACCCGACCATCCCGCGCCGCCGAAGCTGGGAACGCAAGAACCTGATCCTGAGTGCCTGCGGCGCGGCGTCGAGCTGGCGCGGAAGCTGCTGCACGAGGCCAGGCACTCAGCAAGCGATCACCTGCAACGTGCGATGCGGAGCGCGTGATGGGCGCCGTTGACACGACGAGTCAACCCACGGCAGGAGAACCAGGACGAGGGCCAAGGGTTCGACATGGCCATGCCTCACCCATACCTGGCAGCGGTAAGAGGGCCGGCCAGGGGAAAGGCTCGATGCCGTCCACCGTCGCGCGGATCGAGCGGGTTGCCCTGCATGACGATGCCTCCTCCGTTGGCGCGCAGGTGTTGGGAGCCAACGGAGATGCCAGGGGCAGCGTTCGTGCATGGAAGCACACCGAGCTTCCGCAAGGACCCCGGGCGGGCAAGGCGCCGCAGCACGCCAGGCCCGCCCGGAAATCATCGGCGGGGATCGAGCGCCTGGTCGATCATGTCCACGATGCGTCCTGTCCTGGCATGCAATGGCAGCAACAGCGCGAGGTGGGACATCTGCGGGAGGTCCAGTGCCGACATGGCCTCGGTGGGAGCGTCATCGTCATGGCCTGGTTCGCACGATGGGTGAGCAGAGCACTTCCCCATCAGCGCGGGAGCATCTGCGCCGAAAGCAGACGGATCGAGGGCTTCGTGTGGTTGCCCGCCAGCCTCCGGCAGGAAGTAAGCTGGCTCGCTTGCTCTGCGCCGATGGCCATTCACCACCATGTCGAGCTTTCCGAAGACCGCGCCACGAAAGAACCGGTAGAGGTGTCGAGGTGATCGACGAGGGCTGGGCGTGTGAAGGCGACACTCTTTCGAGCGTCATCGGGCACGGCGCGGGCTGCTGGCCCGGGCGACCGCTGTCCCTCTGCGGCCGAATCTGTCAGCATCTTCGTTGCCTCCAAATCAAGCTGGCGCAGGTTGGCATGTGAGAGTGGGGCATTCCGGGCGTTGCCCGCGTCAAGTGCGTCGAAGGCGCAGAGAGGGAGGCGTGGCCGCCGCCCGCCCAAGCGATCGTTCCACGACCCCAGCCGAGAGCGGGAGAAACCGGCGCATCTGTACCGCTGGGAAGCACCACGTGCCTCGGCAGCAGAGGAAGAGGCGACCGACAGCGAGGGTCGCACGCGCGCCAGCTCCACGCCCTCCTGGGAGGTGGGCGACAGGCATGGCCACGCATGCGACCCCAGTTACTCGGAGTTGCCGAGCGTCGGAGCATCACCTGCTCCCCTACCGAGCCTTGAGGGCGCCTGTAGCTGTCTGATTCGCAGGCTCGGCCCCGGACTGCAGGGCTTGGAAACCGGTGATTTGAAGCGCATTGACTCCTCGTAAATCAATGAGTCAGACATTAGAGGAGCAACTCCCGCTTGTCACCTACTAGGCCATATCCACTCCCCCAAGTTACCGTTCTGTTATAATCTTCGTCTTTTGCTTACTTGACCCAGCCTGTACCCGGTAGGGCCATTGGAGCCTGTAAATGACCAGCTAGATGTAGGACTGCGCCCACGCGCCCACCACAGCTAGGCGGCGACTGCAGTGCCCAATACCCACCAGATGGGCTAAATGACCGCTTTGGCGTCCACTGTCTTGATCAGGTCACAGAACGAAAACAAATTGTAGTTTACACTCAGGGGTGCATACTTTCATGCACTTTGACTCGTATTATCCATCAAGACTATTTACAAGCTGTTGCGAACTGAGTCAGGAGTGAAGGGAATGCGTGACCAGCCGCAGGAACCCCATCCCGACCACGACTCACCAGGCCGACACGCCTTAGGCCGACACCGCACCGCCGATGGCTCTCATGACAGCCGGCAACCGCTCTCGTCTCGGCTCTGGAGCGGCGCAGCCCACCAGGTCGGCAAGCACGGCCGGTTGCTGGCTACCACCGCAGCCGTCAGCACGCTCGCGCTGAGCGCGTGGCTCCTCATAAGCCCAACTGGCCGCTCCAACAGCACCGCTCAAGTAGCCGCCGCGCCTCGCACCCACCTTCCACCACAGGAACCACTGCTCGAAGAACCGGTACGCCCAGTACCCACCGCAGAGGAGCCACCCGAACCGATAGGAACCTCTCCACCCATCCCCACCCGCAGCACGCACCATCCACCCGCTTCTCCCCGCCCCCCAAAGGGCTCACCCACACGGCCACCTGCTGCCAAACCATCGACACCGCCTGCGGGCAAAACGCCACAGCCTCGACATACCTTCGACAGATCGCTGCTCGTTACAAAACCGCAGAGCACCGACAACCCCATCGCAAGCGCTCTTCCCACCACCAAGAAGGCGCTGCCCGCTCCCCCACCTCCACAGGCGTCGATCCCTCCAACGATCAGCCTGGGCTCGAACCGCTCCGCCACGATCTCGATGTCCTGCCTCGTCGGGACATGCCGCATGACGTCGGCCACCGGTACCCATGGCATCACTGTCACCGGAGAAACCCTCACCGTTGACGCCCTCGACTCCAAGCCTGGCTGCGCCGGCCCCCCACGTATCGAATCGGGCACCCTCACCGTCACCTGGACGGGCAGTACCCGCGGAGATGGCACGACCACGTCAGGCACGACCACCGGCGGCGGCACCCTCACCGCCACGGTCACATGGACTATCGTCAACGACGAAGGCAACGTTGTGGTTGAACCAAGCGGCGGCAGCTACTGGAGCAACTGCCCTCCCACACCCCAGAGCGCCAAAAATCCCGGAAGCCCCTGATGAAGCTCCCCAACCGTCAGCGACTCATCCCGATCGTCATCGACGCCCTCGTCGTCGTCACGGCTACGACCGGACCAGCGGTGGCCGACAGCTCCAAACACGTGAGCATCCGAACGAACATGCGCCGCGCTCTACGCAGAGAACACCACCGAGTACGCCAACTGCCTCTCCTGCACACCAGGCGTCATCGACCGAACGACCGCCAACCGCCCCACGGCCACAGCCAGACCACGGCCGCCGATCCGCTACGGCAAGCAGAACGGCATCGGCCGCAACATGGAGCAGACATCGGCGGAGTGCTGTAGGCAGTTGCGTTCCTGTATTTGGTCGACGACCCGACACCATCCAGCCGGCGCCGAAGATCCGGCAACGACAGGGCGCCGCTGCGGCCGCTGGCCGCCCCGCGATGACCACCCTCGCCGACCTGGCCGCCGACGTGAGCGCCGACCTCGACGATTCCGCACTGCGGCGGGGCAGGGCCTCCAGTTGAACCGTCCTCTCATGCAGGGGGCCATAGACGCCCCAGCATGATCGCCAGTTGTCGGTTCAGCTACAGCGCTGGCGTGCGCTGGCCTGCAGAACCTGCCGTCCGATGTACATCGGAGCCTGGCCATCCTGCCCATCCGCGACCTGGTCCGCCGTCGTGAGCGAGGCATCGAACTGGGCGTGCACGAGGATGAGTTGAAGAGCAGCAGGCGGGCTTTACTTCAGTACCGCAGCAGAAGTCCGCTCGGACGGGGTGCCGCCGGCGGATCGTCTACCGCGAGATCCCGGCCTCCGGCCGCGCCAACAAGGCGCTCATCCACGTGCCGGCTACCGGACCGCGCGCCCACCCCAGGGGCGTGCGCCACCGCCATCGCCTGGTTAACCGAACAGCGCGGAAGCAGTCCGAAGGCAGCGCACAGCTGAGGCCGCCCCGTCGCACCAGCACGACTCCAGCAGGTCCCGCGCCACGCGAAGATCGACCTGGGCTAGGTGCGCGGTCGGCGCCAGTACAAGCACACAAGCAGCAACGACGACGAGCGTGATCGTGACGCTCCCAAGAACGCTGCCGAAGTGAGACTCGTACGACCCCCAGAGACCGGCAGCGACGCCTCCGGCGCGGTGCAGGGCAAGCGGGTATCGAGGTTGCCGATAACCCTCACTCCCAGTTCCTGATACGCCAGCCTGGATGCGCTCGATGCGCCTGACCGAGCGGACGCCACGCTGTGCTGTTCGCCTGGAAACTGTGTAGTTCGCCTGTCTGAGCCAGCCGCACCAGGAAAGGTTTATGCATGGTGAGACTGGCCCGCCGCCTGCGTCAAAGACTCCTGCGAGAGCGCGGCACGCGGCACGGGCACGGCCACATCCAGCCCAACCATCTCCCCGGCCTGTCGTTTGACGAGCGTTAGCGTGGTGATCTCCCTGCCGTCGGCGGACAGCGTGTGGGACTCGCACGTCACGACATCGTCGGCGTTCGCCTTGGCGAAGACAAGGTCGACGACCTGAACTGCGTGCCGATGCTGCTCCTCACGGCGCTCGAGGACCGCCTTCAGCGCCTGCTGTACACGGTCACCGTGACGCAGGAACGTCGGGTCGACGTCGAGGAAGGCCGCAAGCCGATGTAAAGCGGCCGGTGAGGGAGTGCGAATGCCCGACTCCAGGAAACTGATGTAGGAGACGGAGAAGCCGACCGCCTTGGCGAACTTGGCTTGTGACAGGTTCCGCGCCTTACGGAGCCGCCTGAGACGGTTACCGAACGTTTCGGGATTCAACATGGGGCCTCGCAGTTGACTGGGTGTCGTTTGACCGTTCGTGATAGGGGTGGATTGATCATCACTGTGGTTACCAAGGTCAGGGCGTCGCGGTGGCTGTCTTGGCTTTGGCAGGCGTGTGATGTGGGGCAGCCGCGCGAGATGCTTTCTGCTGCGGAGTTGCGCGCCGGGGGCTGCCGCCGGTCGTGGAACGCAGCGCGGCCGCCGCGGCTCGGCGTTGATGAGCAGGCTGACGCGCGACTTGTTCGGCCCGTGAGGCTCCCGCCTTGGCGACGTGCTCCAGCCATTGCACAGCCTGCCGTGCACGGGCCAGGCCGCTCCCAGCGGCGCCGAGTGCTTTGCTGAGCACCCAAGCGTCGGCTGCGATCCGGCCTGTGGCCAGATCGGCGACGGTCTTGAGTGCGCGTTTGCCGCGCGGATCGGCCAAGACCTTGTCCTTGTACTGGCCGAGGTGGCGCTCCACGGCCCCGCCGAACTGGCGCACGCTGTCGTAGGTGGCTGTGATTCTTTTCCATTCCGGCCGGTCACGGAGAGCGTCGGCCTGCTGGTGCACCGCTGCCACGGCCTCGGCCACGTCCCGGCGCCGCCGCCAGACAGCCCCGAGCTGGTCGGTTGGCATCCCATGCCGGAATTCGCCTAGCGCGAGGTCCATCTTGTTGCCGAAGGACAACTCCATGCCGAACTGCTGTTTCAGCAAGGCGATCCCCAAGCGGATTTCGGCGAACTCTGCGACCATCTCGGGCGGGATCAGGTCCCGGGCCGCCTCCTCCAGGTCTTGGTAGGCGCTGTCCAGCGGGTCGGCCGGTGTTTCAGTTGCGGCCATCTGCGCATCCTCTCTGTCGCTACACGGAAGCGAAGCCTGCGGGATTGGGGAAGAGGGACGCCCCGGAGAGAAGGGGCACGTCTGGGCGATGTGCCTCCGCCTTGTCGAGGGCGGTCATGTACCGCCAGAGCGGACCATCGGGCGAGCGAAGTTCTCGCAGCGCCGGATCGAGGTGGTCGCGGTGCCAGGAGGTCGGTCCCGTCCAGCAGCCGGCCTCGGGGTCGGTCAGTTCCTGCCAGGCCAGTATGAGGTCGTGCAAGCGAGCTACCGCTTCCTCGTGTTCCCACCAGCGCAGGCACCAGGGCGCCGTCGGGCTCGGCTCTCGGGTATGGGTGGGCACGAGGAGGTGGTCGTTGGCGTTGACGAGTGAGGTCTTGGCTGAGAGTGCGGTGCGGCATCGGCACATCCCGGTGTGGGAGGAAGTGGAGGGACGGTTATGGCACAGAGACTCCGCCTGCGGTGAGCGGAGACGGTTCAGCCGTCACAGGTATGCTCCAGGAGACGTGTTTGGCAGGCCGGTGCGCGGGCTTGTCCGGGGCGCTCATGCACCGGGAAAAGGGCCCGTTGGGGGCTCGAAGCTCCCGCATGGCCGGATCGAGGCAAGTGTTGTGCCAGGTGTCAGGCCCGGTAAAGCCGCCCGCTTCCGGATCGATCCAGTACTGCCAGGCAAGCCACAGCCCGTGCAGACGCCCGACCGCTTCGGGGTGCTCCCACCACACGGGGCACCACAGCGCGGTGGAGCTGGGGATGCGATCAGCGAGGTACTCGGGGATGAGCAGGTCGTTGACCCACTGCTTGAGGAGTGGCAGCTCCACGGCGTACTCGGTCCCATCCAGCAGGAAGATGAACCGGGGGCCCGCGAGCGTCTCGTCCTGCTGTTCGCCGGGGTCAACGTTGGCGGGCAGTTCGAAGAAGTCCAGGGGCTCTTGCACCGGCCCGGAAAAGGCGGGTGTGCCGGGCATCTCCTCCGGTGTATCGGTCATGGCACCTTCTTTCGTACAGCTCGGTCAGTGATCTGCTGTTGTATGCGAGCAGCAGCAGCGCCGAGGCGGCGGCCGAAAGGCTCGCCCATCCACGGCCGCATCACGATCGGCACCGGGCGGATGCCGGTAAGCAGCAAAATCCCGGTGAATTTCTTGAAAGCTCGGATGTCGGCGGCTGTGTAGATGCGCTCTTTGCGGGTGGACACGCTCACGCTGCGGCCGCTGCGGCTGTGCGAGACGCTGGATTCGATGACCTTGTGGTGGCCGACCAAGCGGCTGATCTTCTCAGCGTGATCAGCGTCGTCGATCCCAGCACCGATGATCTTCACGGTGCTCGCGCTCCACAACGCGTCCATGCCCGGGCTGCCCCAGACGCGGACCCCCTGCTGGTAGCTCTGCAAGATCGTGATGACCGGGATCCCGGTGCCGCCCAAGAAGCTGTATAGATCGGGCAAGTCCTCGATCGGCGCCACGTTCGCCGCCTCGTCCAGCACGACCAGCAGTGGCGGGTCGGTGCGGCCGCCGACTCGTTCGGCGGCCGCGATGCCTGCCTGCAGCACCGTGTCGGCCAGGGCAGCCACCAGCGGAGCAGCTCCGTTTCTACCCTTCTTGCTGAACAAGTACAGCGTGTCAGTGCTGGCCACGAAGCCGGTTGGGTCGAATACAGGCTTGCCAGGCGTCGGAGTGATCCACCGGTTGATCTCCGGGTCCAGCAGGCACGCTACGGTCTGTGCGGCGGTGTCATAGACGCCACCGCGGGTTTCCGGCGGGAGGGAGACGGTGTGCTCGAGTTGGCCGGCCATGCCCACAGCGGCGGCGGCGCGCAAGGCGTCAATCGGGTCTTGCTCGGCCGGATGGGCCAACCATTCCAGCACCTGATGAACAGTTGCTCCGCTGGTGGCCGCAGCGTGGAACAGGTTGGCTAACAGGTTTCCGGCCGCCAGCGCCCAATAGTTGCCGCGTTCGTTAGCCGAGAAGCTCGTGGTGATGAAGTGGGAGGCCAGGCGGCGTGCGCCTTCCACCGTCCGTGCGGCTTTGAGAATGTCCCACCAGAACTCCTGCGGATGGTGGCAGATCTGCTGAGGGTCGAACACCCACAGAGTGCCGCGTGCCCGGCGTGGCGCGGCGGTGGTGGTGAGGGCGTCCGGGCGAATGCTGGTGACCACGGCCGCGCCAGGTGCACGGATGGCGCTCTGCGCGATGATTGTCGTCGTCTTGCCCGACCTGGGACCCATGAACGCCAGATAAACGTCCTCCCAACTGCCGCGTAGCTCGGTGCCAGCGTGGTCGCCGATGAGCACGCCTGCCTCGTCGGGGCTGACATGTTTGGTGGCGCGCAGGGAGGGGCGCAGGCGGCGAGCCTTGCGCACCGCCCCTCGGTAGGTGAATTCGCGCAGGTCGCGTAGCCCCGCGAGGCCGGGTGCGGGCGCGAGCCACCGGTAGCCGGTCTGAGCGAGCGGCACGCCCACCGCGGCGCCGACGCTGGCAGTGACCACGATGCCAGCCCAGACGGCGATCGGGGACACTCCGGGCCAAACCTGCTGGGTACCGTCTGCAAGCTGTAGTAACAAGTGCGCTGTGAAGGGCGGGGGCCGCCAGCCAGCGCCGCCGATGAGCGCACCCAGCGTGCCGCCCAGCCAGACCAGCCCGGTCAACGCCACGCCAGTGAGCATGACGCCGGCCGCGATCCAGGGCACAACCTCGGTGTGGGCGCTGCGCTCACCCAGCATGGCCGCCCCCCGAATGAGCTCGCGACATGACGATATGGACGGGTCGCAGGGCGGTCATGAGCGGCCTCCCCGCATGGCCGCATCGGTGTCGTAGAGCTGACGTTCGGCGTCGGTCAGTTGCAGCCGCGTGGGGATGCCGACCCGCTGCCCGATCTTGATCAGATACTTGCCGCGGCCGGGGTGCATCGCCGCCGCGGCATCCAATCCCGAGGCCGTCGGTGAGGCCCAGGACGCCACCAGCGAGGTCTCCGCCTGCGTGAGCGGCTTTTGCGCCGACACCCGGACCAGCTCACTGACTGGCATGGCGGCCAGGATCAACGTGTCGCAACGCTCCATCAGCCCGCGCGCCTTGGCTCTGTCCTCCTCGGTCGGCAGCGCCTCCAAGTCCTGCAGCGAATGGGTGATCATGAGGGAGATCTCCCCCTTGCTGCGGTTCAACCTGGTGATCGCGTCCATCGCGGCCACCATGCCGGGCCCGGCCCGCAACGCCCGCCACAGCTCGTCCAGGGGCAGAACGACCTGACGGTCAAGCAGGCCAAACGCGCGCGCGGTGTCGACGCTGGCGTAACTGTAAGCCCAGGTGGCCAACAGCCCGGCGGCCACGACCTGGTCACCGGCCGACAGGATCGGCGACAGGTCGATCGCCAGCGCCGGCTGAGACAGGTCTAGCGGAGAAGTTGTGGGCCGGTCGAACAAGCCGCTCAGCGGCCCGTCGCACAGGTTCTCCAGCGCGGCGATGACCGGCCGGACCGTGCCGAGATAAGTTCTCTCATCACGGGCGATGAGCCGATCGCGGAGCGCCTGCGGGCTCTGGCGCAGCACGGCGATGACGTCGGGGATGGTGGGGTCGACGCCAGGTTGTTGCGCGTCGGCGGCCAGCCGTACCGCGGTGTTGATGGCGGTGCTCTCCTCGGCGCTGGGGCGTCGGGTCAGACCGTGCGGCGTGGCCAGGAGGGCGTGCAGCAGCTCGCCGCGTCTGCCGTTCACCTCGGCCACAACCCGCTCGCGTTGCTCGGCCGGGAGGCTGGAAAGGTGGCGGCCGAGCGGTCCACTGTCGAGGGGGTTGATGACGTCCATCCCTCGGCCGATGCGCACGACCTGGCCGCCGAGCGCGCGCACCAAGGCGGCGTACTCGCCCTTGACGTCGCCCGGCACGACCAAGGTGCAGCCGTAGGCGACCAGGCCGAGGCACAGCCGTTTGGCGATCGCGGAGTTGTGGGTGGGGATGAACGATCTGCCGGCCAGAAAAAGGCCCGTGGGGTTGGCGACCTGAATACAGCGAACGGCGCGGGAGACGACGGGCTCGACGGCCACGATGTAGCGGCGACGGGTACGCGTGTTCGTCCAAGGCTTGCCCTGCCGTAGCAGGCGTTCTTGATGCAGCGTGTGCTTGCGGGTAAGCCGGAAGACCCGGGTGGCGGTTGTGAAGGAGACCGTCCACTTGGGGCCGTAGTCGCGGCCACCAAGGCGAGCTCGGCCCGAGGTCATGGCTGGGCGCAGACCAAGGGAGCAGACCAACTCGTGCACGCCGTCGGCGAGGCGTTTGTTGGTCGTGACGAACTCGACCTGACCGCCTGGGCTGACGGCCCCGTCGGTGTCGAGGAGTCCCGCCAGGAGCGCACGTCGCTGCTCGACGTCGGCGCGCAGGTATTCGGCGGGGATGTGCTTGTTGCCGTGCACACCCAACGCCTTGAGCTGGCCGGTGAAGGTAGCACGCCGCCAGCAGGCCCGGCACCGCTCCCCGATCGAGTTCCGCGCGAGCGGAGCATGACAATCGGCGCACTGACGAGGTGCCGCCCGGCGATGTGTTCCTGATGTGATGGCCTTGCCCAGGCATTGGCGCGAGCAATATCTCTGGCGGCGCTGCCTCGGTGTGAAACGACGTCGGCAGGTGGTGCACGTGAGGGACGTTGGCTGGGCCGGGTCATCAGCCGGTCGGCGGATGCTGTAGGCGTATTTTCCGGAGATCTTGCGGACCACGTAGCCAGCAGCCTCGAGGAAGGTCACGAGCTCCGGATCTGCGGTGGAGATGCGAGCGGCGGCAGTCCACCCGTCGCCGAGCCATGCTCCCAGGACGTAGGGGTCGATCAAGAGACGAGCAGGGGGCAGTCGGAGCTCGCCGCAGACGGCCACAGCATGATTGCTTTTCCCGCCGGCGGTGAGAGTCGCGCCGATCTGCCTCGTGGTGATCGGGGCCTGGGCGGCCGGACGCTGATCTTGCGCCAGCGCAGTCAGACGGTCGTGGATCCGATCGAGCACGCGCTGACGCTCACGGAGTCGGGCTTTGCCGCGTGGTTCTCCTACAGCGGGCAGATCGGCAGTCCAGCGATACAGCCGTTCCTTATCCCACCCACGCCCGGTGTCCGCCCAGCCCAGTTCTCGTGCCAACGAAGCGATCACCGCGGTGCTGCCGGGCGCGGTCTCAGCGGCTGCCTTGGCCACCGCGGCAAGCTCGGCGGGTCGGCCCAGCCGGCGTCGCTGCCGTGGTGCGCGCGCCTCAGCCATGTGCCGCTGCCGGTCACCGGCTGTCTCGGTGACCCAAAGATGATCGGCATCGGCGACGATCGAGGAGTGATCCGAAAAGGTCACCTCCAGGCAATCCCTGCCGGTCATCACTTCTGAGACGGCGACCACGGGCGTGGGGTACCCCTCCTCGGTGAAGACCAGATCACCGACCTCCAGGTCGCCCATGAGCTTCCACCCGGTTGGGGTGGGAATGGGCGTGGCCACATCGAGTGCCTTGCCGGCACCCGGCTGGCCTTGGATCCACACACTCGGGTTGGTGGTCAGCTTGCCGACCCAACCGGGCGGGTCGACGCACACCAGCTCGTGAGCGAGTAGGTCAGGGCCGATCGGTACGCCCTCGGCAGGCAGCGAACCAGCCTGCACGAACGGGAACAGACCGCCCACCTGCACCGTGGTCCCCAGATAGAGGGATCCGGGCTCGACGTGCGCAGCGCGGCCGCGCGGCCAGCCGCGGCGCGGTGCCACCCGCTCAGGCGTCAACACCGGACCGGCGGGTGTGCGGGGGCGGCGCGTGCGGCGCGGGTCAGCGGTCACCGGGATACACCCCGCACGGAAGCCCGGAGGCGAAGGCGGCGGCCTGGCCGCCGTAGGCCAGGCGGAGCTTGAGCCGGGCGTGCCCGGCGGCCTGTTCGACCTCGCGGCGAGCCTGGGCGAGCTCGGCGCGGCTGGGCGCGGTCGTCGTCACGTACAGGCTCCATTGGACCAGGCCGGCGCCGTGGGCCTCTTCGATCGCGGCCCGGGCGGCGCGGTTGGCGTCGGCTCGGTCGCGGGCGGTGGGATCGCGGCGGGTGCGCCGCTTGTACTCCTCGCGCACCGCGGCGGCGTTGACTTCTTGTTCCAGCAGGGCGCCGGCGACGTCGCGGGGCAGCGTCCGGTAGGTCAGCGTGACGCGGCGCCGGTACTGGCCGGGGCTGAGCAGGCTGAGCAGCACGTCGTGGGCCACGCGCTGGCGGGGCGCCTCCAGCAGGACCCACGACATCGAATAGGAGCCCTCGTGCTGGTAGTGGTCATACCGTTCGCGGGCGTGCTCGGGACGTGCGTCGGCCCAGCGCAGTTTCTCCCACCCGGTCGAGACGGGTTCGGCGTCGACGTCGTAGGCGGTGCGAATGATGCGGATCAGGTCAGTTGCGCTGGCCCGGCGCAGGATCTCGGCTCCGGCCGCCGAGATGGCCAGGCCGCCCAGGCTGCGCAGCACCTCGGCGACGGCCCGGTCCACGTCGCGTGGTGAGGTGGTGCCGACGGACGGATCGCAAGTCAGTGAGAGTCTGGCGCGGACTTGTGCTGAGGCGCGCGGCGCCATCGCGGTCAGCTCGCTGATCACCTGCTGGGCCAGCGCGGGCGCATCGGTGGCCAGCCGTGTCTGGACGTGATCGGCGAGCTGCGTTCCAGGCTCTGGGACCAGTTCCACGGTCACCGCTGCGTGCTGGATGGTGACATCGTCAGCGAGCGTGGCCAGCAAATGCCCCCAGTTGGCCACCTGCCGGTTGACGGTGGCCGGATCGGCCAGCAAGGCGCCGGACGGTGACAGCAGCAGCGTGGCCGTCATGTGCCCGCTTCGCTGGTTCCACACCACGCCGATGCGGCCTCTGCCGGGATCGGCGACGTCCAGCAGCCGGGTCGGAGCCAGCACGCCCGGAAGGTCCCAGCGTTCCGGCATGGGGGTGACCATCTGACCTAGGACGATGGTGCGGGTGCGCCAGTCCGCCCAGCGCCACCGCAGCCAGGCCAAGCCGGCGTCCATGACGAGGACGCCGCCGCGGCGGGCCACCGCCAGCAGCGCCGTGATCAGCCCGGCAGGAGCCAAGATCACGGCTGCCCGCACGCCGAGCAGGACGCCGGCCAGCAACGGCACCAGCACCCCCAACAGCAGCATGACGGTCTGACGGGTGTCCAGTGAGCCCAGGCCCAGGCTGCGTGAACGCCGCCAGCCGCCGTAGGTGTGCAGATCCGTGGTGGTGCTGCTCATCAGCCTGCTTCACCTCACCCGTAGTTTCGGTCGACGACGGTCGGGCGGTCCCCGCCGGCTCCCCCGCTGTCGCGTTCGGCCCGCTCGAGCGGGTGTGTCCCTGGCGCTTCGGAGGGCTCACCGGCCTGGTGCTCACCGGCCTGGCCAGCGCTGGCCACATGCCCGGCGGCGGCCTGGCCGAGGTGCTCGCCCGTCTCGACGACGGCGCCTGCCACAGCTCCGTAAGGGCCCGCTGCGGCCGTGCCCGGGCCCAGGGCCGTCGAGCCTGTCGAACCCGCCGTGTCGACCGCCTGGGTCGCGCTCTTTTGACCGGCGCCAACGCCGAGGCTGGGATCTCCTCCTGTCGGCGATTCAGGCCCGGCGGCCGGCGAGGGCGCCTTCGTGCTGTCGCCCTCTGCGGGCTGTACAGGCGTTCCCGGTCCTGTGCCTCCTGGGCTGCCGGGCGTGGGACCGTCGGGCGATGGGACCGCAGGATTGCGTTGCTCGCCATCGGACTGAGGGTCTGTTTGCCTGATCTGCTGCATCCGCTGTTCCTGCTCGACCACCGACGTGCGCGCCGGACCAGCACCGCCGCCGTCGGCGGCCTCGCCGCCCCCGCCGCCCGCTCTGGAGGCGGCCATCCACGCAACCTGGCTCAGCCACGACCCCGCGCCGCCGCCAGCCGCGGCCATCCCCAACGGCGCGAAGATCTTCACAAGCGCTGGCATGGCGATCACCGCCAGCACGAACATGATCAGCGCGTACAGCAGGCCCGAGATCTCGGTGGAATCTCGGAACTGGGCCACCGCGGCGACGATGATCAAGGAGACGATGGGCTTGTAGGCGGCGACCGTCAGAATGGCAGTGATCGTCTTGGGAAGCCAGGCGCGGGTGGCGTTGGTGCCGATGCTGCCGGCTGCCGCGATCGGCAGCATCAGGGCCAGGATCGGGACCGTGGCGTTGCGCAGCCACAGCACGATCATCTGGATAACCAAGACCAGGATCAACAGGGACGCCAGCTGGATGGTCAGCCACGCGGGCAACCCGGTCGAGGTGATCATCGCGGTGATTTCCCGGTTGACCAGCCCATTGCGCGACAGGTCCCCCAGGATCCACTCCGACAGCAGGTCGGAGGTGCGCATCACGCCGCCGGTCACCGCGACGCCGCACAAGGCAACCAGGCCAGTGACGACCAGCCCTTGCAGGGCCTCCAGAAGAGGCATCCCCCGGCCCTGGATCATGGTGCGGATGGCCTGCCAGAGCAGCAGCAAGACGGCGATCATCATGCCGATCGACAGGGTCATGCCGTACAGGCGCATCGCGCCCTGCTGCTCCAAGTCGAAGCTGGTGAACGACAGCCACATCCGCAGGAAGATGTCCAGAAGGGTCCGCGCCGCCGCCATCACGAGCGCGGTCAGCGGGGTGAGCAACGACTTGTCCAAGGCCTTGGCGGCGGTTTCGGCCGCTCGGTCGCCCACGTTGCTGAGCACGCAGTCCGGTCGCAGGATCTGGGGGCCCAGGGCCTTGCACGGGTTCTGCGGCGCGGTTGACCGGGTGGGTTTCGGGGGCGGCGTCGACTCCCCCGGCAGACCCGTCGCCATGGCCGTCGCCGGCAGAGCGGGGCGTGCCGAGGCGGTGGCGGCCGGTCCGAGTCCGGCGGTCAGTAGGAGTGCCAGTGCCACCCCGCTGATGAGGCGGCTGAGGTGGGGCGGCGCTGGCCAGGGGCGGTGCATGCTCATCTCGCCTTCGCCGGGCGGATGGCGGACCAGCCGAGCAGGTTGAACTCGGCGCTGCCTGGTTCGGCGTAGCGCAGCGCCGGCATCTGGTCGGCGGGGGTACGCACCGCGAGCCAGTCGCCGCCGCGGATCTCGGGATGCCAGCGCATGTGCACCGTCACCGCGCCGGAGGTGTTGGTCACCGGTTGTTCCCGGCTGGCCATCAGGTCGACCTGGAGGTTGAGGTTGACGATGATGTTGTCGCTGTCGCGGCTCGTCCAGCGCACACCGGTCGGCTGGACGAGAATGCTGGCCTCCGGCGGGAGGGCGGCTTCGGTGTCGAAGCCGAGTTGGCGGCGAAACCATCCCGCTCCCTGCACCGCTTCTTCCCGGGTGGCGGCGCGATCAGCGGGGTCGATGTAGACCTGGACAGCCTTGGCCGCGTGGGCTGCGTCCAGCGTCCACGACGCTTGGTAGAGCGCGGCGGCGGCAGCAGCAGCGCCCGCCGGGCGGTGCGGGAAGCGCACCGGGTACCGCTCGGCCTGCGTGGCGGTGGGCTCGGGCAGTTCGACCCAGCGATCAGGACGGACGTAGCCGGACGGATCGCTGGCTGTGGGCGGCATGGACGGCGTGGTGCTGGCGCCGGTCGTAACCACAGCGGGGCTGGCGGCCGCGGTCAGACTTGTCCCCGACGGCTCCCGATGCAGCAGGCTCACCACCGCGGCCGCCACGATGACCGCCACCACGATTCCCCCGAGGAAGGCACCACGCAGGCGGCGACGCGCCAGCTGGTCGAGGTCGTGGGAAGAGGGCATGTCAGTTCCCGCTCCCGGCCGGTACGACGAAGCCCACGATGCTCACGGCTGTCATCGCCAGCATGAGTCCCACCAAGACCCAGGGGACCGAAGCGGCGCCGTCGGCGGCCAGGTGGTGGCGGTTGGACTTCCCGAGAGTCATCTTGACCGCGATCCCCGTGAGCGACAGTGCCGCGACAGCACCGGTGATCCACTTTCCCGCACCGAGGAACCTGCTGAAATAGTCGGTCAGTCCGGTCGGCGCAGCCGGTGGAGGGTCGGGAAGCTGGAATCCGCCGCCGGTATTGCCCGATCCGCCGCCGACGCCGGAGACCGCGTTGCTGCCGGACGGGGTGGGAGTGGGAGGAGGCAGGACTGCGCCGAGCTGGTCGACGGTTGAGGCGAGTGTGTCGTGAAGCATCTGCACCAGGTGAACGGTCACGGGTTGAGGCCCTTCGCAAGCAGCGCCCGCTGCAGCGTGCGGGCGGTCCGGGTGACGCGGCCGCCGGCTTGCAGTGCCGTCTGCCGGTCGAGCTGACGTAACGCGATCAAGAACGGCACGCGCACGGTCACGGCGACCTCACCGCTGATGGCGCGGAGCCGGAAGCGGGCCAGGCGTGGCATGGGCAAAGGCGCGTCGGCCACGATGATCAGCGCGGGACGTGGCAGATGCCGCGGCCAGGAGGCAACCATGCGAGCTGCGTGGTCGGCGCCTTCCGCGGTGGCTTTGACGACCAGGGCCGGGCGGTGCCCCTCGGGCACGGTCCCGTCGAACTCGAACGCAGCAGGGTGCGCACGACGATGGTTGAGCAGGTCGGCGACCGTGCTGGTACCTGCGCCGCCGTGGGCACCGATCAAGGTCCACCGAACTGCTGGCTGTCCCTGCTTTGACGATCGCACCCTTGCATCCCTTTAGGCCATTCCGCCACATTAGAAACTTGACAGACAGATTAACCAGATTTGACAAGCTTTGGCGACAGGGCATTAAGGAAACGCGGCGACATGCGAAGTCTTGTGGTCATCGCGGCGACGCTCGCCGTGGTCATTGCTGGCCTGCCGCTCCTTCTGCTGCTCGCGTCCAAGGAAGCGGCCTCAGCCGGAGTCGGCGACCAGCCGACGTTCGGCGGCGCGCAGGACCCGGTCGACGTCGCCGACATCCCCACAGAGATACTGCGGCTCTACATCGCCGCCTCCCGCACCTGTCCGGGGCTGCATTGGTCGCTGGCCGCCGCGGTGGGCAAGATCGAAACCGACCACGGCCGCTCAACTCTGCCCGGCGTCAAGAGCGGCACCAACGCCGCAGGAGCCGCCGGACCGATGCAGTTCCTGATCTCCACCTGGGGCGGCGCTGCAAAGATCAAAATAGGAACGCCGTTCCACGGCTACGCCGCCGACGGGGACGGCGACGGCTGGGCAGATGTCTACAACGCCGCCGACGCCATCTACGGCGCGGTCAAGTACCTGTGCGCCTCCGGTGTCGTCTCCGACGTGCGTCGCGCCTTATACGCCTACAACCACTCCTGGGCCTACGTGGACGATGTGCTCGCCCAAGCCGAGCGCTACCGGCGGGCGGCCAGCGCGGGCGCGACAACGAAGAACCGTCAGAACTTCGCGCCTGAGCAGCAGGGCGGCCCGGACAAGCTCACCCCGCGCACCCGCCGCATCCGCGACCTGATCAAGCAGCAGTTCGGCGTGCCCTACGGCATCGGCTGCTACCGATCCCTCGAGGATGGCGGCGAGCACCCGCGGGGCCGAGCCTGCGACTTCATGCTGTCGCGCGGCGGGCGCATGCCCTCGGCCGGCGAGCTGGCCCGTGGGGACGCCATCGCGGCCTGGGCACAAGCCAACGCCGACGCCCTCGGTGTGCTTTACATCATTTGGAAGCAGCGGATCTGGTCCACGGACAGGGCCGATGAGGGCTGGCGGCCGATGAACGACCGCGGCTCCATCACCGAGAACCACCACGACCACGTGCACATCTCGATGAACTAGGGACGAATAGCATCTGGTGACGCGCATTCACGATTGGAGACGATCGTTTGCGCGCCTCGTGAGCGTGATGCGGACGCCGCGAGGCAGCCACGGCCAGGAAGGAGAACCATGTGGGAAGAAATCATCAGGACCGGCGATCTCGATGACGCTCTGGCGATGCTCACCCAGGACGCTCCCGACGGCGAGTTCTTGGAAGCGATGACACGGGTCCTCGGCGAGGACCACCACGTGCCACTGGATGAGGGGGCTGGCCTGGCCTACATCGCCGGCCCTGCCTGGCGGGAGTCCTCCACCAAACCAGGAGAGGGCGAATGCGATACCTACACGGTGGATCGCATGCTTCCTAGGGAGGTGCTGGCCGTCCCTCTCATCGCCGAGGCGATTGGGCAAGCATCCGCCAATCCTGATCAGCACCGGGCTCTTGTGGAGGAGGTGGCTCGGGTCCAGGCGGCCGCCGCCCGGGAATCGCCGGGCGGGGCCTGACCTCCGTCCGGCGAGCTGAGGCGGAAAGCATGTGCCCGACGCCCTCGCAGCTCGCACGGTCCGCGCGGGAGCAAGGTACCGGACGGTTCCGCGTGCCGATGCCGAGAGCCGTCGCCAGCCTCCCAGATGTCATTACTCGAAGGTTTACCCTGAGTCAGGGTTATTTCTTGCTTTATGAGGTGGCTTGTTTCTATGCTCGGCCGATATGCGGGACGATCAGCACGAGCGTCATGCCAACCCGCCACCGCTGACGGGGCCTATGGCGCTGACCCATCTGTCAGGGCGGCACCCCAGCACCGAGCCGATCGAATCCGGGCCGCCATGGCCGCACACCCCACACGAGGGCGAGGAGTCGGGACGCCGACGCCCGCTCACGGGCGAGCGGAGTGATGACGAGGTTGAGCTCGGTTTCTTGGCCCGCACCTCGGAGGATCGCGAGTTCTGGTCCGACGACCGTGACAAGGATGACGACGACGAGGATGACGAGGCCGAGGACTCGTGGGACGACCTGACCGGCCGTCGCCGACGGCGCCGAGTCCCGCTGGCGCTGACTGCGGGCGCGGCAGCCGGCGGCGTGGCGCTGCTGGTGGGGATCTGGTCCACGGCCGGCAAGAGTGACGATCCTCCCGCCGCCCCTGCCACGGCCGCCTTGTCCCCGCCCGGCCAGTCCAGCCTGGACTCACCGCCCCCGCTGCCCGAAGCCGAGCCGACACACCCCATCGTCACACCCAAGCCCAGCCGCAAACCCTCGGCCTCACCCACCACCAAGCCGACGCAGGTGAGGACCAAGACGTCCCAGCCGACACCGAAACCCACACCCAAGCCCTCGGTCAAGGCGAGCCACACCACCCGGCCCAAGCCGCCCAAGGACGCCGTGGCCCCCATAGGGCCCACTGACGCTCCGCCGCCGCCGGCCAGCGAGCAGGACAACGAACCTTGGCAGACGGGTCCAACTGAGGCGCCGCCCCCGCCTGGCGGATAACCCCTATCCCCTTGCTACCTGAATTCTGAACGCCGATGAACCGCGAATCGCGCCGCCATCCGCGCCACCCACGCCCGGGTCAGCGATCAGCCCCGCACGGCTGATCTCCCGACGAGATCGCCAGGCAAGCAGTTCGGCGCGCCGGGGCCGGCGTCGGCCGACGACCAACAGTCGGTAGGGCCCGTTGCGGAACCTGAGCGAGGCCAACGCCCGACCGGCTGCCTGCACCTAAGCGTCGCCATGGCGAAGCTCATCGGCCGCATCCACGAAGAACGCCATGGCGTGCCCGCAGCCCTCCCGGTAGTGGAAGGACGCCGTACCGCTAACACGCTGGGTGTAACCCCGTCGGACTGCGCACCACAGCATGAGTGACAATCCAAGCCGGACCGCACGCGGCACCACTCCCCCAGGGTGGAGATCCTCCCGCGCCACACAGTAGGCCGCCGCCGGGACGGCCGCCGACTCCACCCGCCCAGCCAGGCTCTCCTGCATCCCGAGTCGGCGTGAAGCGAACGTAAGCGGGTAGCCAAGCCTCCCAGCCTGCTCCAAGGCTTGCGCGCAGTAGGCGGAGACGCGACCACCGTGGCGCAACCGGGCAGAGGCGTGATCAATATCGAGAAGAGCCATTGGCCTTGACTGGCGGCCGCGAACAGAGGCAGAGAGTAGAGATTCGCCCTGCCTTTCGTTACTGCATTAGTGCCTCCACATCACCACTTGTGATCCTCCCGGGGCCAATTGAACCTTGGCTTGATGCTGGTCACTGCCCTGTTGTAGGTGCGCCCAATGTCCTCGTATGGGAGGGATTTAGCCGTTCACAAGCTGTGGACATTGCTTCGGCACTCACTGCCTGAATGTGATCACGAAACGGCTACAATGTGCCCCACATTTCCGTAGGCGCATGGCTGCTCGTAATCGACCATCGTTAGATTTGACTTCGCTATTTACTCATAGTTTCTTCAACTGTCAGGGAGCGTGAGGAGGTCGCACACATGTCTAGGCGCCTCGACCCCGTCCCCCACGAAACCGACCCAGCCATCGCGCCTGCGGATGTCCCACACCGAGCCCGAGACAGCCACGCAGCACCTCACCCGCGCGCGGTCCCCCCAGGATTAGCCCGGCACCGCCGCACCGGCGCACCACCTGCGCATGAAGGTGAAGATCTCCCCCACGGGCCAGATCGGGTCAGCCCGCGGCCTGGCCGGCTGCGGCGGGCCGGTCTCCCTGCCGCCCTCGCTATGGTCGGTCTGATCTGCGCTGTGCTGCTGTTCAACCCCTTCGCGCCACGTGCGGTACCAACCACTGACGCCGCCCAGCAAGGTCCGCGGATCGACCTGGGGCCGCTTCCTTTCGACACGCCGACTCCGCCCCTGCCCACCGGCCAGGCCCAGCGTACGCGCGCGCCAGTGGCCAAGCCTTCGGGTACACCAACCGCAGGCCCCGCAAAGCCTACTGACCGGCGCCCGACGACCAAGCCGACGGCTAGACCCACTTCCAGGGCCACCACCGAGCACCGGATGATCGTCGAGCAAATCGAGCCCAGCAACGAGCTGGCCGCCGATCCGGAGGACCATCCCTCTGCCAGCGCGAGTCCACCCTCCGACCGGCTACGGCCTCCCGCCCCTGCTGCCCGCCTGTCCGACAGCTCCATCAGCCTCGGCACCAGCCGCAGTGGCTCCTTCAGCGTGAACATCTCCCCTGGGAGCGGAACGTGGGTAGCCACCGACACCAGCCACATCGAAGTGTCGCCCAACGGCTCTTTCACCGTTAACGCTCCCCGGTCCGAACCAGGCTGTGCCGGCACCAGCCGTACAGCGTCCGAGACCATCACCATCTCCTGGAACGGCACCAACAGCGCCGATGGCACAACCACGGCGAGGGGCACCCTCACCCTGACCGTGTCCTGGGAGATCACCCAGGACAAGGGGTACTGGGTCACTTCCTCCACCGTCACAGGCGGCGGTTACTGGAGCAACTGCAGCCCCAGCGGCACGTCCTCCCGTGGCCTCAAATGAGCGGCCGCACGACTCGGCTTAGCAGCTTCCCATCCCGCGTCATACCCCGCGGAATCGTCTCCCGCCCGCAGGCCATGACACCCTGCCCGCCCCAAAACGGCGGACGTCCACGACCAACCTCCACCTGGAGCACATGAATGGAACGCGTTCGCACCCTCATAGGGAAACGAGGATGGATCATCCTCGTTACGTTAGTGACCGCTGCTGTCCTCAGCTCGGTCGGACTGGCCATCGCCAGCCCAGACAGCAACGCCGACAACGAAGCCGTCTGCGCCGTCTGGGACGACCCAGGCAGCAAGGCCTACCAGGAGTGTCTCAACAACCTCACCGGCGTACAAGGCAGCGGACTTGTGCCAGGCAACCAGGCTGGCACTCCGACAATCTCGGCCACCAGCAAGGGCGATAGCCACCCATCCGTCTACTTCTTCTGCCGTGACAAGGGCAAGTCCCACCTCGCCACCACCAAACCGGTAAAGGGGTGCGTCGAAAGACTCGTGTGCCACTACAACCCGAGCGATCGCAAATACCACTGCGTGGATCGCACGGGTGCTTCAGCCAGCCCGCCGGGGAACGTCTGCAAGGTCAACCCGCACTTCGCCTGCGCCGACGCGGGGCCGGTCGTCGCCACACCGATCGGTGTCGAGCCGGACGGCCAACCGCAGCCCGCCCCACCATCCACGCAAGCCGCACCCCCACCAGACACCTTCGAGCCGCCCAGCCAAGCCCTGCCCGACACCTCCAGCACCACCTCGTCGCAGCCCTCCCCCGCCACCTCGCCTACCGCCACGCCGAGCAGCTCTCCGAGTCCAACGATCGCAGCCGACGAACCCGTCCGCCAGGCGCTCCTCCAAGCCAAGCAGCGAAACCTGCGCGTCTGGCTGGAAAGCGATCTCGTCAACGCCTGGAAGGCCGGCCCCTCGCAGCTCAAGGCGGCAGCCGAACGACTCAAGCTCTACGCCAACCAGCCCGGCGTCGTTGGCGTCAAGTTTGCATACGACCTTGGGCTACGCGGGTTCAACACCGCCGATGAGATCGCCCGCTTCGTCAGCGAGACCTCGCAGGTGCTCCGGGCCACAATTCCGGCCGGTCGCCGCCTCGCCGTGGACGTTGTCATCTCGGAACTGGGGTGCGGTTTCCACCAGGCGTGCGTTGCCGCGATGCGCAAGGCCCACCCGCTGCTGACACGAGCCGTCGTGGAGCGATTTGTGCTCAGCGGGGATATCGATGCTGTCAACGTATCGCCTGTACCCTTCGGCAAGGAATACGAGCCCTTTAAGATTCAGCCCGCCGATGCCATCAACAACGTATGGACGCAACTACGGCTGTTGGCCTGGAAGACCAAGATGCCCGGGCTGTTTATCGGCTCGCGGGAAATCGGCCTAGCCCACGACGGCGAGACGAGCCCCCTCAAGACCGCCGAGAATTGCCGGGAATCCGAACAGCCGTGTATCGACGCCAAGAAGCTGGTCCGTGAACGTGTGGACACTCCTCTGGACCGGGGCGCTGATCACATCGTGCTGTGGACGTGGAAGCAGTCCTTCAACGGACAGACCTGGCGCCTGACTGACAGTGGCGGCCGCTCCAACGCGGTTTGGGACGCTCTGCGCACCCGCCGGAACCTGCTCCGTGTCAGCGTCGCCTACAACCCGCGCGAACCAGAGACCAACGTGGCGGATGACGTGCAGCGCATCGGCGAAGTTGCATCGGCAATCTTCATTTTCGTGCCCCTAGGCGGGGGCGTCCGCTGAATCTCCTCACCCAGGGGGCCGTAGCGCCGCTCGATCACGCGGCCTGTTGACGAATTGATCAAAGACGATGTGGGCTCATGATCACACATGTGATCATGAGCCCACATCTTTTGTGATGTTGTTGAGAGTAGGGCTTTGGTGTTGCTTGTGCCGGAGGAGTCTGATCGCATCCCTGTCAGCGCTTTCACCGGACGCCCGCTTGGCCCCCTCTGTGTTTGTGCTGCAGTTTGCCGAGGGCTGTCCGACAGGCAAACCGCACCGGCGGCGGTCCGAGCGCCCATCGCTTGTGGCGCAGTACACCCTGAGCCACGAACTGACGGATCCCAGATTCCGACTTCTCCCTGGCTCAGCGAGTTCCGCGGAGGCTCATCAAAGGGCGGCCGCCGAGCAGCAAATCCTAGACACGGTGCTGGAATGGGCGGCCGCAGTCGAGCTACTCCACGACTGCTGGCCCGGGGGCACGGACCGACTCCACACACGTGCTGACTGCCCATCCGCGGGTTGAATCGGGGTTGGAGTTGGCCAGTGAGACGATCGTGCCGCGCTCAACGTCTGTCGTCGTGGTACCGGGGGACTGGCTGGGTTCACTCGCCACACCGATCGGTGTCGAGCCAGACGGCCAACCGCAGCCCGACCCCTCGTCCTCGCAATCCACACCCACCTCCGGCCCAGCCGAGCCGACTGACGCAGCCGTGGCCGACACCCCCAACACCACCTCGTCGACCTCCTCCCCCACGGCCTCGTCTGCCCCGACGCCGAACACCTCACCGAGACCGACCATCGCCGACGATGACCCTGTTGGTCAGGCCCTCCTCCAGGCCAAAGAGCGAAGCTTGCGAGTCTGGTTGGAAACCGACCTTGTCGACGCCTGGAGCAGGCACGCGATGACCTTCGCACCCCGACAAACGCGCTCGCTGCCCAAACCGTCTCGCCAGCGCCGGAGCGACGTAACGAACTCCAGAAGGCAGCCGACCGGCTCAACCTGTACGCCAGCCAGCCCGGCGTCATCGGTGTCAAGATCGCTTACGATCTGGGGCTACGCGGGCCAGACAGTCCCGATGAGATCGTTCGGTTCGTCACCGACACGTCCCAGGTCCTGCGCGCCACGCTTCCGCCAGGGCGACAGATCGCCGTAGACGCGGTCATCCCCGAGCTGGGTTGCGGCAGTCATGAGGCATGCAAGGTATGGATGCGCGCGGCCCATCCCCCAGGCAACCGTTGAGACCGCCACGCGATATGTGACCAGTGGCAGCATCGACGCTCTCAACATCTCGGCTGGACTCTTCGGCAATGAATACAAGAGATTCGGCATCCCACCAGCCACCGTGATCAAGAGCACGCCGCGCCCGGCGACCTGGTGCCCGTGGACATCAAGTAGCTCAACAACATCCCTGATGGCGGCGGCCCGCTGGCACATGGTCGGTCGCGCCCGAGGTCGGCACAACCGCACCGCCACCCCCAGAGGACTGGAAGTAGAACGCGACACTGAGCGGGGTCCGCGAGGCGGCGTCACATGCCCGATCTTGTCGAAGGTCTACCTGCACAAGCTAGACGTCTTCGCCGAGAAGACGCTGATCCCCGAGTTCACTCGGAGACGACTGCGGGGCCGCAACCAGGAATACCGGCAGGCAGAACAAACCATCGTCAGAGCCCGCCGTGCCGAGGTGCCCAACCTTGCCGACGACACCCTGCTCGGTTTCGCCGCAGGTTGATTGTGTGCTGCTGTAATGCCGCTCGTGCACTTGTGCCTTGCGTCACCAGCTTCGACGCGATGCGCGACTGGCGTGGGTCAACGCGTCGACACTCCCTGACCATTAGAAAGTGGAACTCTCCATGCTGGCAGCCGCCGGTATCCCTGGCGTCGATCGAGTGCAGAGACGAAAGCATGAGGTCCATAACGAGGGGCGGGTCTTCCCGCCCCTCAAGTGACGGCATGCCTCTGATGTTCCAGATGACGTGACTGGGCCGACGATGCCCGAGCCACGCAGGCTCGGAGGCCGCGGGGGCTGTGAAGGGCACAGGGAAAGCCCGGCCACCCTTTGTAAAGCATGGTCAGATAGGCCGAACTCGCCCAAAAGCAGAGGCTCTGATTGAAACCTGCGATCCCTCGGAGTCATGGACGTATTCGAGAAGGGGTGCCCCCTGTATCTGGCGGGGATCCCTCTCAGGCCTCGTCTATGAAGCCCGGCGGACCCTCGACCTCTGCGGCAAAGCCTGCTGATGGATTTCTCACCAGTCAGGCTGAATTGTCGATGTCATGCTCCAAGCCATCGAGGAACGCCTCGATGCACGCGTTGAGAATATGCCCGAGCATCCCCCTGTACGCGTCAACTACGCTCAGCTCATCCTTGAGGTCTTCGATCCACTCATCCACTTCCAACGTGAGAGAGAAGGTGTTGTTCCTCGGCAGGTCTTCATGCGAATGCCGAACCTTGAAGCTGTGTCCCATCTTGACGAGCACATCGATGGGTTGCTGACGCGCCTGTCGTAGAGCAGCGTCAATGTAGTGACTGGGGGCCAGAGCAGGGCGACGTCTCCCACCAGCCAGCCGTCTCTTGTCTGCCACAGCCTGCTTGTTCAGACGTGAGGCGAGGCTGGCATTGAGTCGTACAGTTCGCCCAGCGCTGTCCACGGCCGGATTGATAGCGTCGCTGAAGCTCTGATAAAGGCGAAGGTAGTTGGGCGGCAACTCCGCGAGTCGCGCTTTGACCGGAGCGGGAAGCTCAGCAGGCCGCGGCTGGAAGTAGCCAGAGGCAGCACCAACAGGAGAACGACGCGGCCTCCTTGCCGGCGCGGTCCCGGCTATGCTCCCATCCAATGGCTCGTCTCGACCGGATTTCGCTTGGCTCAGAGCCTTACTAACTTCGGACACCGACTCCGCAGGCTGATCAACTTGAGTGGAGTCTTTACCGGTCACGGGAGTCGACTGCGCTGCAGACGTCCGGACCTGCTGCTCTTCGGCCTGCGTCCCCGCAGCAGCGGTGGGTGCCACAGGCGAAGGCGTGGTCTCAGTAGCGTTGGCACGCTCAGACAACGGCGCTTCCCCGACCATGTCCGGCTGGAGGTCCGCTGGCGCCGCTGCCTGCTCGCGAGCCTCCTCCTGTGGCTGAGGATGGCCCACCCTAGGGGCAGCCTCTGCCGCTGACGGGTCTGCCACAACCACAGCCGCAGCAGCGATGCCAGTCGTAGGAGCGACCGGTTCAGGTGGGGCCGCGGGCGAATCGGGCATGACGGGTGACACGACGCCCACAGGAGCCGCCTCCGAATCGGCGGTCGCTGACTGGGGCAGGGCGAGCTCCTCCGCAGACGCCCTGCCCTGGTCGGCCGCTCCCTGCCGGCCAGGACCGGCACTTGCGCCGCCTGGAGAAGGAGCATCCGTCCGCTCGCTCGGCGTGGGCACCCGTTTTACCTGACGGCGACGCGTTCTGTTGGACCCCAACGCTGTGGCGAACGCGGACAGCTCGTCAGCTTCCGGCAGCGGATCATTGTTGACAGGCGCGTTCATGCCGACGCTCCCAGCTCGTCCGGCTCGTCAGCGGCATTGAGTTGCTCCCGCAGTTCGTGGATTGCGGTGAGGATCTCCATGGTCAGGCTTCGGTAGTCCTGGGCCAGCTGCGCGGCACTCTTCTGGAGGGAAGGATCCAAATCCAGCTCGGCCGCCAGCTCTTCGGGCACCTTGCCCAGGGTGCGACATTTGACGGCAACAGCCTCGACATGCCGAATTGCGGTCTTGAAGACCGGCGCATTGTCAGCCAGGTCCTCCTGCAGTTGATCCCGGATCCCCTGCTTCACCCGAGTTGCTGAGCTGTTGGTGGCAAACAGCACCACGCCAAGCAAGGTGAGGTCCTGATTGTGCGCGTGTGCCTCACGGAAACGCCGTGCTACAAGACGCAGGCCCTTTCGCGAAGAAGGGTCAGACTTCGAGGGAATGATCACGACGTCGGCCGCAACGAGAGCCTGCAACTGCAGAACCTTCGAGCCAGGCGCCACGTCCAGGACGATGAGGTCATAGTCCTCGTAGACCTGCTCGATGGCCGCGGCGTACATGCCAAGCCAGGAGTGATCCCCGGTGTGCCGGGCGAGCCGTCGCTGGCAGTAGAGCTCTTCGCTAACGTCCTCCAGGAGCTCTCCACCGGGCAGGACGTCCAAGTTCTTGCGGGGAGTGCCTGTCGGCTGGAGCTTGGCCCCTTCGAGGATCATCCTGGCCTGGGCGGCGCCGTCGTCCGCTAGTTGCTTGTTAGCGACGAACCCCAGGTCCTCGGCATTGTTGCCCTGCTGGTCCAGTTCGATCAGCAGGGTTCGCAATCCGGCGCGGGCAGCTGCAGCGGAGAAAGCAGCTGCCATCGAAGACTTGCCGACACCCCCCTTGCCGTTGGCGAAGGCGACGACCTTGATGCGTGCGTCTTCATTTTCCAAGTCCTGTTGCTTGCGCTTCTCCCTCTGCTCTAGCCCATCACGGGCCCAGGATGTGGACACCAGCGCCAAGGAGAGCGCGCCCGATGGCTGTGACATGTCACGTAGCCTCTCATGTTTCGGTGGTGTATCAATGATCTGCCGTCCCTGTCGTACCACAAGTGGCAACCCCTGTGGATCGAGGAATCCCCTCACGTGCCGTTCTGTGGCACAACGTATATGAACTTTCGAACATGGGTGCCGCTGAGGGGACGAGCCTGCTGCCGAGCACTTCTCTGGGAGCGGTGGCATGTTGTTTGTTCTTTCTGAGAATGGCGACTCCATCCATGGCTAAGCGGATGGCGCTCCATCCGTGCCGTGGCCGATCTTAGCGAGGACACTAGCCCGTGGAGGCGCACGCGCTGAAACCTGCGAACCACGCGGCAGGCGAAGATGCCCAACTAGTCGCTCTTAGCACGTGCATGCACGGACAGGAGCACGTTCGTAGCGCCCCCACCGTGAAGGTCTTCCAGCGTGAAACCCGGCATTGCGGCGGATCCGGAGTAGCTTGATGGCGAACGCGGTTTCCTCTGCTGTAGTGCTTGCTGCAGACCCGGTTCGTAGGCGCGGCCAACAGTGACTTGCATCGATCTACTGCCGAGCGACAAAGCATGGGGACATGCATGTTGCGTGCCGCTCGTGTCGCCCGCCAGGTATCCGCATGGGTTGTCTTGCTCTATGTCTTACTGTAAGTGCAATTGTGAAACCGCAGGTCACGGCCACTTTTTGACTATCTGGGCACTGCAGAAGACAGGCGATCGCGCCGCATGGAGGCGTCGCTTTAGGGTGATCTCAACGACTTGAGTGGCAAGTCGAGGGCAGGCATCCGGCAAACGCACTGCCCGGGAGTCGTCGCCCATGTATTCCTTTAAGTTACTCGCAGGTAACGCTCTTTGAACTGCGGAAACGCAATCAAGGGCCAATCAGCGTCCACCTGGATAGGTAATACCGGAGAAGGGGCTGCGTCGCTCTAAGAGGCCCTACAGCCCCGTAGAGCGAGGGGGTCACAGCCTAGAGGCAGGATCCCATCGGGTTGGTCGTGTGGGGCTCTCACTCTTGATGCGATGGCAGGGGAATGTCTGCCGGCCGTCGCTGGAGGCTCCATGCGGGAATGGGGGAGCGACTAATGAGGTCGCGAGGCCGGCTGTATCGGCCGGACGATCTCATCCAGCGGCCAGAACCGCGTCACAGCCGCCGTTGGCGTAGGCGAATGGTGGGGGAGCTTACGAGCCAAGTAGTTGTCTGCGATTGGGGCCGTGGACCTTGAATGCGATCAGCCAGGCGTACAGCGGTTGCCGTCCAGTCCCTCTCGGTGAGGATGGCGTCTCCGCTCGGCCCGCTTGCGGCCACAGGGCCTACGGCCTCGGCCATGTCCTGGTTCCGCTCATCCGACGCATTACGGGCCATGCATGAAGTCAAGATCGTCAGTGGGTTGGCGGACGGACTCGCGGGGTTAGCCAGATTAAGGGTCAGGCATCAACGAGCTGGCAGGCTGCCACATATCTCCGATATCGGATGATGAAATGAGCCCCACCATGCCGTCGTACGGCGTTGCTGAGGAGCGGCGCTCGAGCTGGGCAATCCTCTGGCTCCGTGCGTCACGGCCCGTTGGCGACGCCCGCACCCGCTGCCCTGCATGGCACCCCGATGGACAGGCGCACGTCGTTCCGCCATCGCGTCAGTCACTCTCTCAGTCTGGTGCACATCCCGGATAGGTTTCATTCGCCCTACCCTCTCAGAGGGTCAGGCATCTGCCGCCAGCAGCCGATGCCAAACCCTGCAAACTCCTTTCCGCATGCTCATCGCCCCCCCACGTGATCCCGCGACGTACCCTCACGTGTCGCCGAACCGTGCACGATGATGCCCGGCGGCAAGTGCGGCAGCCACGGAATGCAACTCTCCCAGCTGCTCACGAAATGCCGCATAGCGAGCCTCCTCCAGGGAGTCCACGATCTCCTTCACCCACCAGCCAATCTCGCGTAGCGTGGAGTAGCAGGCTGGCGACAGCGGCCACTGCATCTCTCTCACCGCTCGCCGCAGGCCCAGGAGGGCCTCCACCAGTTCATCGTCGATGAGGTGGTCGAACTGAGAGCGCGAGGCCACCAACTGACCGGCCGTCTCCCACAACGGCAGCGCATGGCGGTCGTACCAGCGTGCTTCGGCGGAGTTGCTCTGGGTCGGCGCCTTCGACAAACGATGTGCTCGTTCGAGCCGCTCGCTCCGTCCGAGCCCCAGCCGCGACGCCCGATGTCGAAGCAATCGGTGCTCCACTGCCTGCCTGCTACGCAGGTTGAGCGGCTCTGCCATGCGAATCATCGCAATCTGCATGGCGCACCCAAGCTCCAGCAGTTCGTACTCGAGACGCTCGACCTCATCAGGACGATGCGGACAGTAAAGGCGTACGTAGCCAAGGATCCACAGCGCATCAAGTACGTCGTTCGACGTGACCCAATCCGGCACTCTCCGGTAAGTCAGGACATGCCGAATCACGGCCAGCGGATGTTCGAGTGGATCGTCGCCTTCCAGCGCCGCGAGCTGGGGGTCGCGTACTTCTCTCCGACGTTGTACGATCCGCTCAATGGCCTCTTGACCTGCGGTTTTGCTGACCCGGGGCTGTGCGCGCTTAGGCATGTCAATATTGTATTGACGTTTACGATCTTCTCTGGCGGTGTCTGGTGGTGAGACTCCCAGATGTCTAGCGTCCCTCAACCTGACAGTTCGGCACGGTTCTTGACAGTTGACCTGATAGTGAGACCTCGAAATGACAGTTGGCGTCCCGCGACGCCTGGCACTGGTGGCCGAGCCGCGGCCGGGTGAATCGTTTGCCTCCTGGATCGATCGGATGGCGGTACGGAATGGATGCCCACCGTGGACGATGGCCGAGGCGTTGGGGCTGGATGTACACGCGTCGAGTGACGTCCGATCGCTGGCGTACGGCATCGTCACGATGCCGGAGACGTGCAGGGCGATCGAGGCTGCTACAGGCGTGAGCTCCGAGGTCGTGCGTGGGATGCATCTGGAGATGTTCGACGGCTCGGTCCTGGATCTGGCAAGTGTGCGCGTGGGCGACAAGGAGTCGGTGCGCCGGG
The DNA here is from genome assembly GCF_044466425.1 of Nonomuraea sp. NPDC049400. Classification (NCBI taxonomy): domain Bacteria; kingdom Bacillati; phylum Actinomycetota; class Actinomycetes; order Streptosporangiales; family Streptosporangiaceae; genus Nonomuraea; species Nonomuraea sp. NPDC049400. The sequence continues at coordinate 3,041 of NZ_JBITMP010000077.1, read as the reverse complement.
CCGAGGGCCGTGAGTGGGTGCAGTTCTTCGGCAGTCGCGTATGCCCGACATGTCTGAGGGCTTCAGGGGGAGTGTGGTTGGCCTGGTGGAAGCTCGGCTGGGCCGCGGTTTGTCCCGAGCATCGGATGCTGCTGGTGGATCTTTGCCCGAGATGCCACGTTGCCGTGCGACGAGGTCCCGCCGGCCAGCCTGCGCGTCTGTCTCGCGCACGGATGCCGGCTCCGTTGCAGTGCGGCGCGCTTCTCAGTGGGACCGTATGTGATCAGCCGATCCCGCAGATCAGCACGAGCTCGGTGAGTAGCAAACTCGCTGATCAGCAACAACTCGTGCTTGAGGTGGCGACCCATCGCCGGTCGGCGCTGACCGCTGATCAGGAGGTGAGCGCCGGTCAGTGGTTCGCGGCCCTGAAAGCGACAGCGATGCTGGTCCGGCTTGGGATGCCGGAGGTTCTCCCGTTGTTGGATGCGCCTTTGGACGGTCAAGGCGCACTGGCCGCAGAAGCTGGTGGACAGCGGTGGAACCGGGCGGGGCCCGTGGGCCGTTTCGGGATGGCTCCGCGGACGGCGCTGGTGGCTGCGGGGCTGCTGGCGGTGGCTATAGAGGTGGCTGCGGCGGAAAGCGAGTCGGAGCTGGTGGCGCGGTTGATGCCGCTGGCTGCCGCCGCGCGGATTCGGTGGAAGGAGCGGCGGCCAGATCTGCTGACGATGGTGGCTCTGCCGTCGGCCTTCACCGCAGCCTTGGATGCCGTGCTCGGCGGACAGGCTCGCCGACAGTGAGCGAGGCGAGAAGAGGTGTGGATCGATAGTGCGAGGCCACCGATCTTCGCTTGAGGTCGTTGCCCGAGAAATGATGACGAAGTCGACCATGGAGCGCTAACGCGACCTTCGTCACACGTTCCTGCTCGCCGTGCCGATGCTCTGAGTGGATGCGAGCAGCCACTTCTTATGGTCTCGGGAGGCGTGATGAAGGCCGCCGACCTGCAGTTACGCAGCGTTCGGGTCCGCTTTCTACATCCGGACGGGCAGGAGGAGCAGCTTCCGCTGGACGTTGCGGCCGAGGTGGCGTTCGAGCATTGCGGCGCGATCCGGCGGATCCCGCACCGCGCTGATCAGGCGCACACGCCGAGCACACACTGGTCGTCCACGACGAACCGGATGATCGAGTGCGAGTCGTATCTGGAGAGCGTCTGGATGACGATGCTGGACTTCGACCCGGAGGTGACCGGCTTCTCCGGCCAGCCGATGCAGCTGTCCGGCGTGGACAATCGCGGCGCATGGAAGGCCACGCCGGACCTGTTCGTCCGCCGGGTGGACGGCTCGGCGACGGTAATGGAGGTCAAAAACCCCGGCCGGTTGAACGACGCGAAAGTAAGGGCGACCGCTGAGCGGGTCGCGGCCTGCTGCGCGGTGGCGGGATGGGGTTATGAGCTGGTCGGCGAGCCGCCCGGGCGGCAGCGCACAATCAACGTGCTGGCGCTGGCGGGCTATCGCCGCGAGATGGTCGGGGTGAGCGACTACCGCGCGCAGTTGCTTGCCCTGGCCAGAGAGCCGGTGCCGCTGGGACGGCTGGTCAGCTTCACCGCCGAACCCTTGGTGGCCCGCGCGGTCGTGCTGCACCTGTGCTGGACAGGCGAACTGACAGTGGATCTCACCCGACCGCTGGAGGACACCAGCCTGGTTCAACTCGCCGTGGTGAGCAGCAGCACCGGGGCACGGCAGTGAGCGAAGACAGCCAGACGCCCGGTCGGAGGCTGGCCAAGGGCTCATGGGTGTGGTTCAACGGCCAACGCCATCAGATGGTCGGCCAGGGAGGCGGCGAAATTCACCTGCGGTCAGCCGACGGGGAGTGGACAGCCATCTACATCGCGGCCTTGATGGCGGCGCCCGGGTTCCGACTGATCAGCGAGAGCCCGACCGAGTCAGTCTCTTCTGTCGTCGACGCAGGGGCGTTGCTGGATGCTCTGTCTGACGATAAGGCAACAGCATTGCGAGACCTCGAAGCGCACTTGAACGAGATGTGGAAGGGCTACCGGAGCGGGGATCCGGAACGGGCACAACCTGGGGAGCCGCGCCCGCCATACAATCCCGCCCTGGTGCCGAACCTGACTGATCGTCTGGAGGCCAAGGCGACTGAGCTGGGAGTGAGCCAGGCCACGTTGTGGCGCAAACTGCGGCGTTACCGCGCTGCGAAAGGTGAAGGGCTGGTTGACGGGCGCGGCGCCGATGCACAAGATCCGCTGGCCCGCGCCGACCAGCGCGTGCTGGACGCGGTTCTCGCCCAGCATCGGGTCGGGGAACGGGAGGACTCCACCGGCGGTTTGAACCGGTTCTATCGGCGGCTGCAGGATCGGCTGGACGCCGAGCACGGGCCGGGCGTGGTGAAGCTGCCCTCGAGTTCGACCATCGCCCGCTATGTCGAGCAGTTGTTGCCGGGTCAGTACACCTTCGGCCGTGCTCCGTCGCGGCGCAGCGCGGCGGCGAGGCCGCAGCGGTCCTACCGGGCGGAGGAGGCGGTGCGGCCGGGCCAGGTGGTGATGATCGACGCCACTCCGCTGGACGTGATCGCCTACGACCCGATCGGTGACGTCACCCATAAGGTGCATCTCGTGCTGGCGATCGACGTCGCGACCCGGACGCTGCTGGCCTGGCGGATGACGGTCGGCGACACCCGCGCGGTTGACGTGGTGATGCTGCTCAACGAAGCGGTCACCCCGGAGCCGATGCGGCCCGGCTGGAAGCAGGCGCTGGCCTACCGGATGCTGCGCCTGCCCATCACCCGCGAGGTCGATCTGGAGGAGCGGCTGGAGCTGGCCGCGGCCCGGCCGGTGATCTGGCCGGAGCAGATCCTGGTCGACCACGCCAAGGTGAACCTGTCTGAGGCGCTGCGCGAGGCCTGCCTGGATCTGGGGATCAATTTGGGCCTGGCCCGCAAGGCCAATCCGACCGACAAAACGTTGGCTTCACACTGCACCCCTTCGGTTCGATTCGCTTGTTCCTGGTGTTTGTGCAGGTCGCCGGTCGGCGAGCTTGGGGAGTCCGTGA
>NZ_JBITMP010000076.1:0-41978 GCF_044466425.1 Nonomuraea sp. NPDC049400 | reverse complement strand
TCACGGACTCCCCAAGCTCGCCGACCGGCGACCTGCACAAACACCAGGAACAAGCGAATCGAACCGAAGGGGTGCAGTGTGAAGCCAACGTTTTGCCGGTGGGCCGGTAGGCGGCCAGTACATCGGGGTCGAAGTCGTAGTGCCCGGCGAAGGCCACCGCCTCGGGATGCAGCGGGACGGCCTCGCCCGGGGCGACATGGCGGCGCACCACCGTCTTGGTGCGGTCGTAGACGATCGACATCGGCACCCCACCGAAGTGCTCAAACGCCCGCCGGTGGCAGTCGAAGAAGGTCGCCAGATCCTGACTGGTGGTGAAGCAACAGAACGGGTCGCGCGAATAGGACAAGGTCATGTGGAAGGAGTAGACCTTCCCGATCCCCACATGGGCCAAGATTTTGCCCTCGTCGCCCCAGTCCACTTGCGCCTGAGCGCCCGGCACCACCTCGAATCGGCGATGCAGCCCTGCCAGCTCGCCCGGACTGATGCCGAGTTCGGCCGCGATCCGCGGGCGCGCCTCCTGCAAGTAGATCTTGACGCGTTGATAGTTGCCGGTGAACCCGTAGTCGGCCACCAGACGCTCATGGATCACCGCTCCCTTGAGCAGGATCTCGGCCCGCAACATGGCGTCGATCAACGGCGCGACCTCGTCCACCACCCGCCGCCGCGGCCGAGTGTTGGGCGCCCGCTTCGGCGGCGCCACCGGAACCTGGCCCGACAGGTACTTGGCGACCGTCCGCCGGTTCAGCCCGGTCTCGGCCGCGATCTCCCGCAAGCTCATCGCGCCGGACTCGTGCAGACTGCGAAATCGCCTCAGCTCCAACCAGCGATGCGGGTCCAGGACCACCGTCAGCCGCCCTCCCCTGACTCCGAACCGAGGACAGTAGCTTCGCAGTAACGGACTGTCACTGCATCAAGAACGGTGCATTCTCATCCGTACGCGCTGGCGCACGTTCGCTCGTACGCCGACAGCTGGGAAGCGAAAACCAACACCGACCCCGACAAGGAGATCCCGGCCAAACACGTCCGCGAGGCCAGCAGCCACCTCACTTACGCCTCCCGCGACAGCGACCAGCCCATCCCGGCCGGTTCCGTCACCCTCTACATCACCCCGCAGCAGCGACTTGGCCACGGGGCCGCCAAGGTTGCCGACGCCGACCTCTACCTGGTCACGCCTGAGCAGGTGAGCCAGGTGGCCGAGCGCCTCATCACGGCCTGGCAGACCATCCGCACCCAGACGCACGGCCAGGACGCCCAGCAGGCCGGTCCCACGATTGCGGACACGCTGCGCTTCCATCGGGTGCTGCCCAGCCAGTGGCTCGAAGATCTGCTAGCCAGGCGCATCTGCGACGGCTGAGAAGGCGGCCCGGCGGCCATCCGGCTCCCGGGCTCGGGCTAGATCCCTGGGCCGACCGTGGTGGTTGCTCTCTGCCACGGTTTGAGGCGAGACCGGCCCGGACAAGTGCGGCACCGCATAGGTGCCGACGATGTTGGCTGACCGTGACGATGGAGCTGACGAATTCGCCGAAAGCCCAGCACTACGACGATTACCCTCTCGCCGCGAGACTGGCCCGTCTGCTTGACCCCGGGTGACGGCGGCGCTGTGGCTGCTGTGCAGTAACCGGCGATTCCCGCCGGTACGCTCGGGCGCGCATGGTCGTCACGCTGATCGGCGAAGGCGGCCTTGAAGCCACGCTCGGGTGGTGATGAGTCTGCTGGGCTTGCTGGTGGTGCCGTCACCTGGCACCGCTCCCTGGTCACCATCCCCATCGAGCGCGAGTCGGAACTTACTTGTAAAGGTGCCCGGGACGTTGCACCCATCTCCCGAGCACCCCTAAGCGTTGGGGCCTCGCCCGTACGTCCTCCAGAACCGGGAAGGGCAAGGCCTCCCATCGGTGTGTTGCCAAGGTCGACGTCGCGATAGTGAAACCGGTCGGGGACAACGTAGCCGATCATCGGATAACAATTCGCTTAAGCAGACGGCGAGAACTTCGCATATCGCCGGTTGTGGACATATTTCGCCGCTTGGTGTGCCGTCGTAGAAGGACGTAAGCCGATCGGCTCGGCACTCTTTCTCCCCTCACGTAAGGGAAGGAAGTTCATGGAGCACAGCACGGGCGGCGCCATCTGGGTGGCGATGCGGTTCGGTCACGACTTCGACACCGAGTCCGTCTGGTACATCGGCCTGGAGACGGCGCAACAGGAAGGCGATGCATTCGCCAGGCCCAACGGCGCGCCGGACTGGCAGCGGTCGGCCGCCCCCGACGGAACCGTTGGTGAGCGCGGGGTTGACCTGCCTCGGAGCCGCATGGCGTGCGCCATCGGGGTGACCTGCTGGCACGGGGACGGCACAGAAGAACGGCTCGGCTGGCACCGGCTACTGCGTGAGGTCAGTGACACGCTGGTGGCCGTGCGCCAGATGTACGGCCCAGTCCCGCACACCGCCGTGCTGCTGACCCCGGGAGCCAAACCACTGCTCCTCGACCTGGAAGACGCGCAGGATTCCGGCGAGGGAGTGTCCAGTCGCGAATGATGATCAGCTGGGGTGCTGTCTGTCTCGGGCTGGGGTAGCTGGCGAGGTGTCTCCGACGCATCGAGGGTGAGCGCAAGCGCCTGGCGGCCGCGCTGAAGACGGCGCGGCCGGTAGGTTTTACCCGCCGTCGGCGGTGCGCCTGGCCATCATGGTGGTCAGCCAGGCACGCTCAGCGGCGACAGCTTGTGCGTCGGCAGGGTCGGCAAGGGTACGGCCGCCGGGCTGGCGGTGCTGGTCGCGCAGCTCCTGCTGGAAGATCTCTTCGGGCTCTGTCGCGCCGACGAGCGGCGCGGCGGGGATCTGGTGGCGGCGCAGCACCTCGCGCTGGAAGATCTCTTCGGGCTCGGTCATGATCCCGTCCAGCACGGTGGGCGCCGAGCGCCCCGGCCGTTGAGCACCGTTTCCGACCTTGTTGGACTGGCGGGGTGGAGATTGATCGGCTCTGTCAGGCGCTGAGGCGCCCTCGCCGAGATCTCCCCCAGTGAGGTCGTTGATCATGACAATGGAGCCTCTTCTTCACGTCGCTCAATTGGTGGTCTTGTCGCTTGACAGGATGGAGACTACCGAGGTCTCGGTTGACGGTGTTCCGCTTGGCGGACCGGGTCATGCCGTTCCAACATGCGCCTCATGCATCGCGCCTGTATGACGTGGGACGCGTTCGGGGCAGGGAGCGCTGGCAGGCCACGCGGTCGCTGGCGAGGTCCGCTTGACCTGGTCGGACTGGTGGCAGCAGATCACCGTGGATGTCACCCGGCCAGGTGAGGAGCTTGCGGGTTCGTCAGCCGGCGCGCGTGGCCCGCTCCTGACCGCGGGCTTATTCTCGCGTTGTGGGAGCCGGCAGCTGCCTGCGCTGACCCTCTCGATGACTACGCCGCGGTGTCGTGCCCCGCTATCACGTGCGCGGGGTCAAGGTCGGCGCGTGGGCGCAGGTACCGAACGGGATGCCGATGTTTGCCCAGGTCCGTGGCGGTGTCGATCAGGACTTCCACGACCAGGTCGGGTTGGACCCGGGTGTAGCTCAGGGGCCCGCGCTGGCCGTACGGACTCCCCGCCCATCCGGGGTGCAGCGTCGCCGGCCACGGGTGTCCGTCGTCTGCAGGGGTCAGCAGAGTGGCGATCTCGGCCGCGGCTTGAGCGGTGAGCCGGGTGGTGCGACCGACGACGCGCAGTCGTCCCGTCAGGTCGTGGCGGCCGAGGATCAGCCCGCTCGGCCGCCGCGGCAAGCCGACGTAACCCCCGACCACGCACTCTGCGCTGATCTTGTACTTCAGCTTGAGCCAGCCACGAACGCCGGTCTCATAGAGCGAGCGGACCGGCTTGATCACCAGCCCCTCCACGCCCACCCGGTGCATCGATTCGTACCAGGCCCGCGCTTCGGCCTCGCGGGTGGTCTGCATGCCCAGGGCGAGCACGCCGGCGGCCGGGATGGGCGCGAAGAGCTCCTCCAACAGCGCGCGTCGCTCGAACAGCGGCAGGGCGGTCACGTCCTGGCCGTGTAGCCGGATCAGGTCGAAGATGACGTAGTGGCAGCAGTCCGTACGCGCCAGGTCAGCGGCGCGGCGGCGCCCGGCCACGTTACGGCGGTGCAGCGCGGGGAAGTCGAGCTTGCCCGACGAACTCCAGCGGACGATCTCTCCGTCCACGGTCGTGCGGGCGGGCAGATGTTGGTGTACGGCCCAGGCGATCTCCGGGAAGATCTCGTTGAAGCGCGCGCCGCGTCGGGACTGAAGGTGGACGCCCCGGTCGGTATCGACGAAGGCCAGGCAGCGGAAACCGTCAAGCTTCGGTTCGTAGGCCCATGTCCCAGGCTCGCCCGGCGGGAAGGAGGCCACAGTCCTGGCCAGCATGGGCTCGATGGGGCCGCGCAACCGAGTGCGGGCGTGTTTACGCTGGTCAGAGGCAGTGGCCATGGGCCGGTTTCTATCGGCCCATAGACTTGGGCAAAACCTCTATTTGGTATAGAAGTGGTCAAAGGTGCGCCTTGCTGGCTTGCTCCAACGAGTCCGCCGCCCCCGTCGCCGCCGGGAGCTCGGTTGCGGCCAGGCCGGACGCGTCGCCGAAGTCGCAATGCCACGGGCACCGTCAGGCTCGATGCCGTGGGCCGAGGCGGGTGTCGGCACCGCCCTCGGCCAGGATGGGAGCGCGCCGGTTGTCCAGGTCAATGGCCTGGAGGCTGGGGGAAGGACCGTCGCGGCCAGTGAGTCTCATCCGAGCAGAGCTTCTTCCCGATCGGCGTGCGCCTCGCTCAAGCAGTAGGTGACCTTCAATCGAGCGGCAGGGCGTGCCGTCCGGCAACCTGGCGGATCTCCTCCAGTGGGTACGGCGTCTTCCTGCTCTCACTCTGCAGCTCATGGTAGAAGTCGTTCAGCACGGTGGCCAGCGGGCTGTGCCGCGATAGCAGGGCCGCGACCCCGCCGGGCACGCCGGCTGGCCGCTCTCCCGCCGCCCATTCCCGCACCAGTTCGCGACGCCCCGGCCAGTCGGCGCCGTGGAAGGCGCCGGCCAGCCAGTTCACCAGGTACGTCAGTGTGTAGGTGCGGTCAAAGGTCAGGTGCCGGCGATAAAAGGCCTGTTCCTTCTCTGACAGGTCGAACCGGGTCGACACGGCCTGCCTGAAGTCGGTCATATAGAAGCGGCGCCCGTCGGTGAGGATGTTCTCGAAATGCGCGTCGAAGTGCAGCAGGCCGCCCGCGTTCATGAAGGACACGGCCTCGCGCAGCCCCTGGTCCGCCAGGGCGCAGGCGCGGTCGGCGTCGCCCGCGCGTACCCGCTCGTCCAGCCACTGGTGCAGGTTGTATGGGAAGTACTCCAGGAAGAGCGCCAGGCTCGCCGGAGCCCCTGCCAGCGCCTCGAGGCGGCGGCGTACGCCGGGCGCGCCCTCCCAGAAGGTGACCGCCCGATCGATGTCGGCCAGCTCTCCGTACAGCGGGGCGGGCTCGGCGTTAGGCAGCACCCGCCAGTGATACAGCAGTGGGAAGCTGGGGAATTGGCCGGTCAGCACCCACTCGGTGGTCATCATGTGCGCGGCCAGCTCGCGCCAGGCGCCGAAGCCGGGCGAGCCGATGCCGTACTGGCAGAAAGGGCGGCAGCCCGAACAGGTCGGCCGTCGAGTGCGGGTGGCGCAGTTCGGGCTCAGTGAGGGGCACGCGTTTGATGAAGACCGAGGTACCGCAGACCTCGAGCCGCGCGGACGCCCCGCCGATGCCGGTGCCGAGAGGCACGGCCTCGCGCTCCAGCAGCTCGGCCAACTCCCGGTCGTCGTAGCGGGCCATGGTCGTGGAAACGTCACAGTGGGTGGTCAGCCGCGTGTCCGTCATCATGATCACCTTACCGGCCGATGACGGTATCCCTTGCCTGGCGGCCACCTTGCCGCACCGCTTGCAGAATTTCGGCAAGGTGGCCGTTGACCTCTTGGCCGGCCATGGTCCACCCGGTGCCGCGCGGGCCCCCACTGCTCAGCTCGGAGTCTCCACGACGTCGACGCGCCCGCCCACGCCCGCCCCTTCGGGGTGCCAGCGCTTCAGCGTGTCAGAGCAACGAAACGCTGATCAGCTGCGATGTTGGATTGGCAGGTCTTCGCCCCCGTCAACGGTGCAGGGAGTGTGCAGCGATGGTGGATCTCGGTTTCGTCGGCCCCAGTCGTCCGGCCCAGGACTACCGCTTCATCGAGGTGACCGACGGCGACACCCCGAAGATCGAGATGTCGATCCGGATGGTGTCGATCGACACCCCGGAAAGCGAGTTCGGCGGCAGCCCGCCCACCGCCCAGGCCACGCTGGAGCGGACCAAGGCCCGCCTGCAGGACGGCACCTACGACGCCCTGTCGCAGGACCTGCGCGACTACCTCATCGCACGCATCACCCCCGACGCCGCCCAGCGGCACCTGAGCGCCGGCAAGCTGGCCGCCGAAGCGCACAAGAGCATGGTGAACACCCGGCTGACACGGCCGGACGGCTCGCAGCGCAAGCTTGCGGTGATCGCCACCGGCGAACTGGTGGAGAAGAACGGGAGGCTGCTCGCCTACACCGCCCCGTGGTTCTCCGGCACCGCCTCCGACCCGCTGCCGCCGCGTGACCACCCCGACCGGCGCACCTTCAACCTCGACATGGTGGCACTGGGGTGGGCCGCCACCTTCGTGATCTATCCGTCCATCCCGCATGCCGCTGATCTGAACCTGCTGCTGACCGAAGCGGACACGGCCTGGCAGCAGCAGCGCGGCGCCTGGGCGCAGTTCGGCTCCGACCTGCTGCTGGGCTATGAGTACCGGGCCTGCATCAAACTCGGCACCAAGGACCTGGACGATCCCGCCAAAGCGATCAAGGAGGCCTACCAGCGGGTGTGCGTGGACCTGCGTAACATGACCGAGGTAGGCCTGTTCGGCTACCACCAGGTGCCACCCACCCAGCGGCTGTGGATCTGGGCCACCGACCTGGAGCAGGCCCGCAAAGACCTGCCCCTGGCCTGACCCACGTCAACGGTCGGGGCAAGGTTGAACTGGGCCATAGCCCCCACCGGCATCACGGCCTTCGCGTCAGCGGGGCGCGGGCTCGCGTGGTGGCGACTCGGCGACTTCGACAACGCCGCAACGGCCCTCAGGACGAGCCTTTGGATCAACCCTGCCGAAAATCGGGGACTGCGCGACCTGCTGCCGCCCGTTGAGGCACGTACGCCGTACGAGGAAGCCGCAATCGTGTGGGGTCCGCGTTCCGATGGCATAATCCGCAGTCCATGTCCTCTGCCTTGTCCAGTGACATGAACTGCGGATCGGCATGGGGATCCTCAGGTCAGGACATGATCGACGGCTGTGCTTCGGATGTCTTCGAGGCGCCCCGCCCCGGAACTGATCGAGGCGAAGGCATGGACCAAGCTGCTACACCGTGCCGTGGCGCATTCATTGAAGGCGGCAGGGCAGGCTGCGTCTGTGGACCAGCGCGCCGCGGTGCTCGCCCCGACACCAGGAGTTCGTCGCTGCCTACACCGGAGCCCGGAACGCTCTGGCATGACCCCCCGACAACGCCAGCAGCCGAGCGCTCCCGCCCATCGTCGGGCTGCGTGGCAGCTGGTCGATCACAGCAAGAGACCTGCCGCAGTGCAGGGCGAAGTCAGGATCTCGACTGTGGCCGCTGACATCTGCTCGCCATACAACACCACCGCGCCGGCGGCCCACAGGGCGTCGGCCAGCAGCGGATCAGTGGGTCGCTGCCAGGCGGCGAGCTCGGCGACGGTCACAGCGTCCCAGAAAAGAAAGTGCGCGGCGTATACCTGGTCGTGGGGGCCGGCGACCGCGTCGACCGCCTCGCGGCGAGCGGATCTCCAGCGCTGGTCGTCAATGCTGATGCGCGTGGTGAGCAGAGAGTCCAGGCGGGCGCGGGGCAGCCGTGCCGCGGTGGTCAGCAGGTGTCGTGCTGCGGGAGTGCGTGGTCCGTACACGGTGTCCACGGTGACCAGTGTGGGGAGCAAGACCTGTTCCCACGGCCCAGTCAGCAGCACCAGGTCGGCAGCCTCCTGCTCGTTCTGCTCCTTGCCGCTGGTGTACAGGGCATCGGAGCGGTGTTCGGACCGATGGTCTGGCATAGCGAAACCGGGTGCGGCGGCCAGGCCGAGGACGGCGTCGAACAGCGCGAGCGCGCCGGTGACGCGATCATCAGCGCTCGCCGCGCCGACGAACGGCGCGGCGAGCCTGTGCTCCAAACCGATCATGGAGTGTGCCGGTGCGGGGACCGCGAACACATCGCACCAACGTTCCCAGCGGTTGGCCACCCAGTCCGCGGCCCGGGAGGTTCCCAGGCAGGCGATAACGCGGGCGCGTGCTTCGGCGCGGGCCTCAGCATTGGTACGCGCCGCGATTGCCAGTTGGTGCTGCTGGGTCAGGGTGAGAGTGACGGCGGTGAGGTCGAGCCGACGAAGCTGCTGGTCGTGGGTGAAGCTGACCGGCAGCATGATTTCCCCGTCCGCGGGCAGGCCCGGGCGGCGTACCCCCACCGGCAGGGAGAGCGGATCGCGGGCTTCGGCGGCCGTTGCCACCTTCGGGTCCGCGTCGGACAAGAGCCGGCGTTGTAGCTCCGCGGGTGCCCAGCGGGAATGGGCGACCGCAGCGCGCACGGCCGGGTCGGGGTCCTCGGCCAGGCCAGTCCACACGAAGGAGGGCGTGAAGTATCCGCGTGTGGCGGCGGCCTTGCGGACCTGCGGGCTTGGGTCAGCCAGTACACGCGCCCAGCGGGCGCCGTCCTGCTCAGGGATGCCGCCGGCGATCGCGGTCACGCGCACGCTGGGCGACGGATCATCCAGCGGGTCGGCCAGCTCCACCCCGGACGCCGCAGGGTCGGCGGGGACGGGCCGGCCGTCGGCTGCCGAGAGCGCGGCAAGGATGTGGCTGTCGAGCACATGTATGCCCGCGCGACGGGCCGCGGCGCGCACCCGCGGCGCGGAGTGACCCAGGAGCGCACGGCGCACAGCCAAGCCTTCCTGCGACTCCGGCAGGACGCGCATGTGGTGGTTGCGAGCCAACGCGACCAGCACCGCGACCTCCGGATCAGCGATCAGCTTGGTCGCCGATACCTCGCCCTTGGTGTAGCGGTGACGCGGCCCCACAATCAGTGGGAACGCCTCAGCGGCGAGAGCCCGGCACCGGATGTCCGACGAAGTGGTGAACGCACGCAGCATCTTGGCCAACGTGGCCTGTGCTGCGCCGGGGTCCTGCCGGTGCTCCCATCCGTACCGTAGCCCGTCCACAACCTTTCCCAGTTCGGCGGCGGTGATCGCCGGAGCCGCCGCGATCAACCTCGGCACGTCGGCCCCGGCCCGCAACGCGTGACGGGAGATCGCGGCACGGGACTGCCCCTTGGCCCGTGCCGCCAGCATGGCCAGCACGCTCATCGGTAGCGCCGGATTGCGCAATACGGCCGAGAGGCTGCCCTGCCAGGCTCCGTCGCCGAGCAGGAACTCCACCACGCCCGCCGGGGGGTCACGCAGCACTGAAGCCGGCGCCGAGGGGTCGGTCCACACCTCGGCCGCCACAGCCGGGTCAAGGTCTGCGGCGCGCGACTTCCAGTTCGCCAGGTCCGTCACGACGTCCATCATCCCAACTAACGAGGTCCTGCGCCCCTGGAACGGTGACGGCCCGGTCACCGTCCTCTCCGCCGAGATCATCCGCCAGCACGTCGGCCAGGTGATCACCCTGAACCCACGCCCCCCACACCCTCCAGCGCCTACTCGAAGGGCTTAACAAGCTCGGCCCCCAACCCCCGTAGCCGCCGAGTTGGCCAGTGCACAGGCGCCATGATCGCCTACGGCGCGACGCACTCCGGGCGTTCCTACAAAGCGCGGCTGCCCTCTGAGTGCAGATCCCCAGGCGAGGCCGCTTACCGGCCAGGCCGCCGGGCCACGCGTATGGCGTGTGCCCTGCGGAGCGTGCCTATCAAGATCATCCGGGGTATTGGCCGCATGTGGGGAACCCTAAGGGGAAGCCGAGCACGCCGCATCCCGGGCGTAGAAGTTACCGGCGCGTAGAGATGCTGACCGTGGCTAGATTACGCGGCCCCCGGAAATGACACGAATCCCGGACTGATCAAGGTGACACTGAACACGGACTCGGAAGAACGGCCAGCTCACAGCGCCGACGTGTGACAGCAGAACGCGGATGCTACACGCGATGTAGGTTCTCAAATCCTGTGTCATTTTCTCCGCCGCAGTCTCACGCGGATGTCGTCTCGCAGGTCAGCGGCGTGCGCCGATCGAGATTTCCGAGGAATGACACGATCCTGGGACAGTTGACGGATGACACGGCGTGAGACCCCAGGAGAACACACAGGTCACAGCGTCGGGGGTCTGAGGCCTTTTGAGCACGTGCGGTCCCAGATCCACCCTCTGGGTCCTGCGGTCCCCGGTGGGAGACGTACGACCACGCCTCTGCTGTGCGGGGCATCTCCAGCAAGACCTGGCAAACTGCACCGCTCTCAGACCCACTCGGCCAAACCTCACGGCAGGACGCTCCTCGTGGGTTACGGTGCTGGCATGCTGGTGCGGTTACTGTGGAAGCCTTTGCCCGAGTCGTGGCTGCCAGTAGCGCCCCAGCGGTCGACCGGGCTGCGCGGCCTGATCGCCTGGATCCAGGAGATGGCCGCGGGCGCGCCGCAGGGCGATGACGTTGAGCGGCGGGTGCGGCGGGGGGCGATGCAGGCGATCGTCCGTGAGGCCTTCCAGCAGACCGTGGCCGAGCAGGACAGCGAGCATCGCGGGCCGGCCGCGTTCGCTGACGCGTGGAAGGCCCGCCTGGCTGCTCTCCTGTCGCAGGAGAGCGTCGAGGTATCGGGCTGGGCCGACATCACCATCGCCGAGCTGGATACCGACCTGGGGTGGAGCCTGTACGCCGCAGCCAGCCGTGCCAGATCGGAAACGATCGCGCGGGCCAACGCCACGCCCAGCCGCCGTCGAGGGACGGACGACGCGCCGACCGTGTCGTTTGAGTTCTCGATCGCCGCCGATGGAGATGGTTCGCTCGGGCGCGTCCAATACGCGATCTGCGAGCCCTGCGGCGTCGGCCTACTGAAGAAGATCAGCTTCTCGCCCGAGTGGCACTGCTGTGGGTTCGGCAGTCTTGCCCTGCGTGAGCTGGAGACCCGCCACTCCGGCCTGACGTGGTACACCAGCGGGCAGTACGCGCATGCCAAGGGCTTCTATGCACGATACCGGCAAGGCAGCGACAGCCCGTGGACCGCCAAGCAGCACCCCTGCCCGCACTTTTGAGGGGTCGATCGCCTCTCGTCCGCGCCAGTCGGCCGGCCAACTCGCCGCCGGGCCGCTGGGGCGGGTAGAGGTCACCTACAGATCGCCGCCGCAGAGCAGGACCTCGATGCCGACCTCGAGGTCGCTCTGGACCATGAGCGTTTCGATCGTGACATCGGCGAGCTGGTCGGCGATGGCCAGCACGAGATTGGTCTCGGGGCATGACGAGCATCCGAACGAAAAGTCCCGTTAGCGGGTGGCTACAGCTAACTATTTGATCTTCCGCTCGTCCTGCTTGCCAGGACTGCCCTACCTCCGGCGTCTATGCCGGTTGAGTTCTTGAGTGATGGTGAGGCGGCCGCGTACGGCCGTTTCTCGGGTGCTCCGTCGCAGGCGGAGTTGGAGCGGTTCTTCTACCTGGACGACGCGGATCGGGCGCTGATCGCCGAGCGGCGTGGGACACACGCCCGCCTCGGCTTCGCCCTCCAGCTGACGACAGCCCGCTACGTCGGTCGCAAGAGGGTTCGCCGCAGAAGAAGCGGCGCACCTCCAGCTCGACCTTGACCGGCCGCCCGCCCGTCGCCAGATCCCATATGGTCCGGCGATACCGGCTGTGCACCCGGGTCGAGGGCAGCCCACACTTCGGGCATGGGGCTTCACTCGCCACGGTGCGCGCCGCGATCAGCATGGTGTCACCGAGGTCCTCAACATTGAGGACATCCATCTCCCGCAGCGCGGGGCAGAACAAGCGAAGGCAGCAGGCGTTCTCGCCTGCCGAAGCATGCAGCACAATGAACCCCACGGCCGCTCGTTGGTGATCAGGTTCTCGACAAACCAGATCGTTGACGAGCGGCCATCTCCGTGTGGGGTCCGTTACAAGATCGCGATAACGAGAAACAGCACCGGGATCCTCTCGCCGAGCTCACCCTGAGTAGCTGATCATCGCGAGTGAGCCAGAGCCAGTTGATGTCAGTGTCGGTGACGCGAACTCGCGATCTCAATGTGGGGGCCCGGCTTTCCCGGGGCTGTGCCCGGGGCCTTGCCGGCCGGAGCGGCGATCGGGCAGGACCGCCGCCCCGATATCGCCGGCGGTTCAGAGGATCCTGATCCCCTGGATGCGGACCCCACCGGGATGGTTCGGCCAGGTGAACACGGTCCACTTCGGGATCGGCTGAGCCGGCTGCCACCTTCCGTCCCCGTACCACTGGACGCGGTTGTTACCGGTCGAGATCCGGGTGACCCACCAGATGTTCAGGGCGTACATGTCCTCTCCGGCGTTGGCGTAACAGTAGTCGACTGACGAGCTGCCGGTTGCGTGGATTGTGGCGCGCACGAGGTCGGTCCGGTCGCCGCACGGGACCTCATTGATCGCGTACGCCGCCGTCGGGAGGGCGACGGCAAGTGAGGCCGTCACCGCGACGGACGCCAGAGTGGCCAGGGCCGCGCGTTTGGCGATGCGTTTCATGGACTTCTCCTTTGCAGGTGAGATTGATGCGGTGGAAATGGAGCCGGACTATCCGCAGACTTGACCAGGAGATCTCTGGTCACCTGCCGGGGTGGCTGTCTCGCTTCCGATGGGAACACCACGGCTCACGACCGGCTGCGATGCCACAGGGTGTCAGATCTGCCTCAGACGGGCTGGCCGACCGGCCGGATGGTCAGGGTGTTGAGGTCGACGTCGGCCGGCTGGCCGAGGGCGAAGCAGATGGCCTTGGCGACGGGCTCGGGGGACAGGGCGAAGGGCGGGACGCCGCCTTGCCAGAAGGCGGTGTCGGTCATGCCGGGGTTGACGAGCGTGACGCCGATGCCGCGGCTGGTGGCGTACATCCGCAGGTTCTCGGCCATGCCGGTGACGGCCCATTTGGTGGCGGAGTAGAGGTTGGCGGGGCTGTTCTTCAGGCCGGCGACGCTGCCGATGAGCACCAGCCGCCCGCCCGTGGTCTCGAGGTGGGGCAGGGCGGCGTTGGCCAGCAGGGCGGGGCCGAGGACGTTGGTGAGGACCATGGGCGCCCACAGTTCCGGGTCGCCGTCGGCGATGGTGCGTGGGTGGTCGGCGGGGATGAAGCCGGCGTTGGCCACCGCGGCGTGCAGGGCGCCGAATTGTGCCACGGTGCGGGTCACGGCGGCTTGGGTGGCCGGCCAGTCGGCGGCGTCGGCGATGATGCCGAGCAGCCGGTCGGGGTGGCCGGTCTCGTCGAGGAAGGACTTGAGTTTGGTCTCGTCGCGGCCGGTGACGGCCACGCGGTGGCCGCGGTCGAGGAGTAATCGTGCGGTGTGGGCGCCGATGCCGCTGGTCGCGCCGGTGATCAGTACGGTCTTGCCGGTCATGGTCATACTCCCGGGTGCTGGAGGTCCTGGTGGTGCATCACAGGAGGGCGTCGACGGTGATGGGCGGCCCGATCACTACTACAAAGCTGGTCGGACAGGGTCCATCTCCGTGTCGCAGGTCGCGTTCGATTCGCTGATCCCAGGAAACCCGCCTGGCCGTGCGCGAGACAGAGCGCGTTTATAGGGGGGATAAGCTCAACCCCCTTACCGTCGGCGCCTGCGCGAACCCTGCGGTTACCGTGGGGGGCATGGACGACCGGCCCGACAACCGCGACCAGATCCGGGATTTCCTCGCCATCCGGCGCGCGAAGCTCACTCCGGAGCAGGTCGGGCTGCCCGCCGGCGGTCGGCGCCGGGTGCCCGGGCTGCGCCGCGAGGAGGTCGCGGTGCTGGCCGGTGTGAGCACCGAGTGGTACACCCGGCTGGAGAAGGGCCACATCAGCGGCGTATCGGAAGAGGTACTCGACGCGGTGGCCCAGGCTCTGCGGCTGGACCAGGACGAACGCACCTACTTGTTCGACCTGGCCCAGGCCGCCCGGCCCGCCCGCCGCGCACCTTCGCGCCGCAAGGACGTCCAGGTCCCGACGCGCGTCCAGTGGCTGCTGGACTCCATGACGATGTCGGCGGCGTTCGTACGCAACGGCCGCCAGGACATCGTCGCCCACAATGCGCTGGCTTGGGCCCTGCTCGCGCCGGTCTTCGACAGCCCTGCCACCACACGGCACGGCCGCGCCAACCTCGCCCGCTACGTCTTCCTCGACCCGGGCTCCCAGCGGTTCTTCGTCGACTGGGACGCGGCCACCGTCGTCAGCGCCGCGCTGCTGCGCGCCGAGGCCGGACGCGAGCCCCATGACCGGGCGCTGCGTGACCTCGTCGGTGAGCTGTCCACGCTCAGCACCGCGTTTCGCGGCCAGTGGGCCGCCCACGACGTGCGTCTCCGCCACGCTGGCGGCAAGCGGCTGTGGCATCCGCAGGTGGGCGACCTGGAGCTGACCTACCAGTCCCTTGATCTGCCCATCTCCAGCCGGACCGTGTACGACCTCACCATCTATACCGCGGAACCGGGCAGCACCTCCGAAGAGCGGCTCAAGCTCCTGGCCAGCCTGGCAACCACCCAGCCGGCACACCCCACCAGCCAGCCGCGTTGAAGCGCGCCGACTTGCTCACGGCCTGCAGCTCGGGCACCTATAGCTACGGCGAGCCGCCGCCCTGACCGGGCCCCGCGGACAGGCATTGAACGAACATCACCCCTGAACACGCGTTCACCCCAGCATGCCAGCCAACGTGCCTTTACGTGCCTGGCAAGATCACATCTCCCTGCCCTGCGAAAAGATGCGAACAACCCCAGATAGCCACGGCGACGCCTGTCATCATCGAGGTCCAGGTGTGCTTCGAGAAACGATCTCCCAGGGGGCGGCACGACGAGAGCGTGATCCCCGCCATGCCAAGCCGATGGCGAGCGGGGGCGCAATCGACCGATTGCGCCCCCTTGAGCGGATCCAATCAAGCCGCCGTCCGCCACCTGCGGAAACGGCCGATCGATCCAATGGAATCCGATCCAGACTTCCGCCTCCCCCTTTCCGCCCCCTTAAAGTGGCCGCAGAAACCCGTCGGCTACCACAAGGCCGACCTTCGGGAAGGGGACACGATGGCCCTGGTCGAGCAGACCGACTGGAACGGCACGGAGATCCCCTTCACCAGTAACCACTCCGCGGATGCCGGGCGTGGCTGACCTGGTCTATCTGCGGCACTCCACCGACAAGCAGACCGACGCCCGCCAGCGGCACGCCCTAACCGCCCTGCTGACCGCAGGCGCCCCGGTCTACGAAGACCCCGCCACCTCCAGCCGGCAGCTCTCCCTCGACCGCGCGGGCTTCACCACACTGCTGCATGAGGCCGCAGTCGGCGACACCATCCGTATCGCCGACGCCGCCCGCCTGTTCCGCTCCGTCGCCGACATCCTCGCCCTGCGCCCCGTGCTCATCCGCCGCGGCCTCCACCTGCGCGTCGAATCCGGACTGTTGTCCGGCATCGACCTGGCCAGCGACGACCCTGGCACCAAAATGATGGTCTCCGTCCTGGCCGCCATCCTGGAGTTCCAGCGCGACATGATCGGCGAGAACACCCGCGAGGGTGTCGCCGCCGCCAAGGCCGCCGGCAAGACCCTCGGCCGCCCCGCCGCCCTCGACCACGACAAGGCCACCACCATCGTCGAGGAGTACCGTCAGGGCGCCGCCATCAAGGCCCTGGCCCGGCGGCACCAGGTCGCCCCCAAGACCATCCGCCGTGTCCTGGACGCCGCCGGCGCCCGCAACCTGCCCGACCAGCTCGACGCGCCGCCGACCAACACCGGCGAGCGGCATCGCGTGCCCGCTGGGCCCGGACACGACCCTCGATCTGCCAGGACTGCTCGCCGATCACCTGCGGACCACTGGTGATGAAACCGTCCGCCAGGCCCTCGCCTCCGGGCAGACCATCAGCCGCGGCCACGGCTACTCAGTCCGCATCACGGCCCCACTCGCACTCCACCGCGCCGCGCTGGAGCAGAGCGCCGCCCTCGCCGATGCCAGCCCGACCGAGCGCAAGGCGCACCGCGTGTACGCCGTCCGTGTCACAGCCGTTCAGGCCACCCGACTGCATCCGTCATGACCTGCGAAAACCCTTCGGCGAGACGCATTTGAACGGAAAGTCACGGCAAGCCGCTTAACGCTCCTCCGTTAACGGGACTTTTCGTTCGGATGCTCGTCATGCCCCGTCTCTACGATGATCTGCTCCACGAGCTGCTGGTATCGCTCGACCCCTGCCCGCTGATCGGCGGTCAGGCCGGGCTCGGCAGCCCTGCGGCGGCCCTGCTCGGCGAGCAGTCGTCCCATCCGCCTCCGACGCCGAGTCGGTCGTGCTGCTCAACCCCCGCATCATCAACGCCTCCACCGAGACTGACGAGCAGTACGAGGGCTGCTTGTGCTTCTTCGACGTACGCGGCATGGTCCCCCGGCCACTCACTCTCGAAGGGGAGCACACCACCCTGGACGGGCAGACGAAGATCGCTGCGTTCCCGTACGGGGTGGCCCGGCTCGTGGCTCATGAGATCGACCAGCTGCTTGGGCGCTTCTACACCAGTCGCATGCGCGAGGGCGTCACCCCGATCCCGGTGGAGGAGTGCCGCGGCATCGGCCGGCCCTGGACCTCGCCCGAGAGCCCGCCCCATCGCTAAGATTGGCGCGCGGCCTCCCCTTGGGGTGCCCACCTTTCGCTGTCGTCGCCATACGTGGGGCGCGACCAACTGCCGAAGGATCACCCGCGGCTGGCTGAGTGTCTTGACCGAACGGGCGGCATGACGAATCGCCCTGCTCCTCTGCGCCAGGAGAGGAGCGCTAGCTACGATGTGGGCTCTACTGACAGATCGGAGACGCCCCGTGGATTCGGCCGTACCTTCTGTGCTGGTGTTGTGGGATGTCGACCACACGCTCATCGAGAACGGTGGCGTGAGCAAGGAGACGTACGCCGGGGCGTTCGAACTGCTCACCGGACGGCCTGCGGAGTTCCGAGCTGAGACTGACGGTCGTACCGATCTGGAGATCATGACAAACCTCCTCTCACGACATGGGGTCGTGGCCACCGAGTCACACATGACGCGGCTGCCCGAGGTCCTCCAAGCCTCACTAGCCGCGCGCCGGGAGCGTCTGCGCGAGCTGGGCTACGGACTGCCCGGCGCGCGGGAAGCGATCACCGCGCTCAGCAGGGAGCCGGGAGTTATCCAGTCCGTGCTGACCGGCAACATCCAACCCAATGCGTTCGTCAAGGTCGAGGCGTTCGAGCTACACCAAGGGCTCGACTTCGAGGTTGGCGGGTACGGCTCCGACGACATCGTGCGCGCCAATCTGGTGGAGGTGGCTCGGAAGCGGGCCCGCGCCAAGTACGGCGTAGACCTTCACAATTCGACGACCATCCTGATCGGCGACACTGTTCGTGACGTCCAAGCAGCACTGAATGGTGGTGCTGTCGCGATCGGTGTGGCTACCGGGCCGAACACAGTGGCGGAGCTGCTGGCCCAAGGCGCCGAGGCGGCCTTCCCCGACCTGGTCGATGCGGCGGCTCTTGTGCGCGCGGTCACCGCGATTCAAGCTCGGGCGACTGCGGCGTAGGCGACGTCGCGCAATCGGACAGCCGGACCTGCCTCTGCCGGTGGAAGTTCGATTCCTGGATCGGATAAGAGGTTTCCCACACCCGTTCGAAGCTGCGGATGTAGGTATCGAAGAAGTCTCCTCCGTCGACCCTCCTCAGGTGCAGGACCGGCGCAATGTAGCCGTAGGTGCCGTAGATATGCTGGTTGATCAGCATCTCGTCGTCGTAGCGGAAGATCGAGTTGTACAAAGAGGTCCGGTGCAGCCGGAACTCGATGCCGGGCACGTCAATCAAGGGGCTGTAGTAGGCCAGCGCCATCCGTATCCTGCCGGGGATCGCGTCGTAGAGCCGCTCTTCCACTCCCCGCAGCGCCATCTCGGGCGTGTCCGGGTCGCCCATCATGATGCGCACCGAGATGCCGGCCGCGGCCTTGTCCATCAGCGTGGTGATGGACTCGGGGTTGTCCTCTGGCAAGAAGAGGCTTGCGTTGGCGAACAGCCACACGTGGCTGGAGGCGCGAGTGAGGAGATCAAGCCAGAGCTGGCGGGGAGTGGCCGAGCGGTGGGGATACAGGCGCACGATCTCCGCTTCTGAGGCGGTGGGGAGGTCGGCGGCCAATTCGGGCCAGAGGTAGGCGAGGGGTGCGTTCAGGGCTTGCGCTGCCTGGTGGGCTGTGGCCCGGCGAGGCGTTACGTCCCGAGTGATCCATCGCTGGACGCTTTTGGGGTCGATGCCGAGGTGGGCGGCCAGGGCCTCTTCGGTGAAGGGGCTGGCTAGGAGGGCGGCGCGCAGGCGTTCGTTGGCCATAGGCGTGATTCCGCGGGGGCGTTTGGGGACGTTGACTGCTTCACGCTAGGACCCGCAACGTCCCCTCGCAAGTTCTGGCGACGTCCCGCCGTTCAGCGTTTGATCGCTACCACACGATTTCATCAGCCAGAGCAGGCTGGAGGCTTGCAATGGAAGACGGGCACGCGGCGGATGCCATCGTCCTGGAGGGCTTTCCCGACTGGCCAGCTACCTTCGACGGCGTCACGTGGACGGCACGCCACCCCGACCAGCGAGTGGCAGAGGCCGCTACTCTCCCCGAGCTTCTTGCGAAGGTCCGTTTGGAGGCCGCGCGATGAGACGCGGTGCCGAATTGCGATCCCTACTCGTTCATGGCTGCCTCTGGACACTGGTAGGTCGCTCAGCGCATGGCACCATCCGGCCAGAAGATGCGGACCGGGAGTCCTCGATGGCGGGCAGCGGCTACGACATCAGCGGTGCCTCCGAAGCCCCGGGCGGGCAATCCGTCCCAGACGGCCCACCGCTCCTCCGCAAGTTCGAGCATGCGCTCGGATGCGGCCTGGTGAGCCTCGCTGGTGGACTCGATGAAGCCCATCTCGTGGACGAGGTCGGCCGCGCTGAACAGCGCGTCGTAGGCGGGCCAGTGCTCGGGGGAGCCCATCCCGGCATTTCTGGGCGGGCACCACGACTTCCAAGCGCCCGCCCGCGTCGACGACAGCTCCGGCGAACAGGCTGTCGGCACCGTCCGCGATGCACGACAGGCCGGTCCTCTCCTGGTGGGCGAGGGCGTCGCGGAGCTCGCGGTCGACGAGCTGTTCGACAGCGGGCGGCAGACCGCAGTGTCCAGTGATGGCGATACGCAACGTCATGGCCCAGCGGTGTCAGCGCCCGGCCAGTGGTACGCAGGCGAACGGTTCCCACTCTGGCAGGCTCCCTATCCGAGCGCCCGTGGAACCGTCCTGTGGACCCTCGCTCGGGCGCCCGCCACGGCGGCCACACGATTGTTGGCCCATTACCTCGGTCTGGTGAAGCAGCCTCTGCCGGAGCCGCTCGCCGAGCTGGTCCTGCTCACCGTGGCTGACCGAGGCGAGGAGCCCGGAGGTGACGGGCGATGACCGCGACCAGGTGGCTGGTGCCCGGCCTGCGACCGGCCGATAAGGCAGCCGAGCAGCTGCAGGCTCAGCTCCACGCAGCGCACCGGATCGCTTCCGAGGTCCGTCACGGCGACGGCGTCGCGCTGACTGGCGCAGCCGGGCCGCACCGAGCAGGCTCCCCCGCTGAGGCACGAGGCGACAAACGACCAGCCCACCGGACCAGGCAGCCTCGGCAATCCCATCACAACGCCGAGGACCCCAGCTCCTGATCACGGGACGGGAGGAGACCACGTGACACCACGCCATGCGCTACCGGAAGAACACCAGCAGGCCCTGAGCGCGGCCTCGCAGCTGGTGGACCTG
Organism: Nonomuraea sp. NPDC049400; assembly: GCF_044466425.1. Taxonomy (NCBI): domain Bacteria; kingdom Bacillati; phylum Actinomycetota; class Actinomycetes; order Streptosporangiales; family Streptosporangiaceae; genus Nonomuraea; species Nonomuraea sp. NPDC049400. Next base: position 22,028 of record NZ_JBITMP010000076.1, on the reverse strand, counting down.
CTCGCCCTGCGCCACAACATCCCCGCTAACGCGCAGACCTTGCCCTGCGGCGTCGTCGTGCGCGTTTTCACTGGGCTTGTCGTCCACGTCGATCAGGTCATCTGGTGGACCGTCCCCGACATGACGGGTGCCCGGCGACAGCCCTTGGTCACCTACGCCCACAGCGTCGAAGGGGCGGCCACTCGGCTTGCCGAGGCCTACACCGCGATCCGGACCATCTCCATCGCGGAGCTCCTGGCCAAGGGACTCATCACGCCCTTGTCCACCACGCTTGTCACCGAGACGGACACGCGCCGTGCCGCCGCGCCGCGTTGACCTCGACGCGCACGCCCAGGCCGCCACGCTGATGAGCACTTCCCCCGGATGGCTCATCATGTGGCGGCCGTGGGGACGCAACCTACACCGCGTGGTACTGCGCAGACCCGCGCGAATGCCACACCATCGACGCCCCCACACTCGATGAGCTGCGCGACCTCATGACCACGCGAACGCTGGCGGGCCTCGCACCACCCCCGTCCCAGTCGGCCGCCCTCCACCGGACGGCCGACCGAGGCCCGCCAGGCACCACCCCCGTGGCCACGAGATGACCCGGACTCCGCCCTCGTGGAGAGGGGGCGAGGCGGGGAGGACGGAAACTCTCTCGTGGCCACGGGCACCACAGCTCGACTCCGTCACGGAGGATCCCACCGGAGGCTGAAGTGATCAAAGAAGGCACGACGACCGGCCCGGCGGCCGGCTCCATCCCGGCCGCCGACCTGATCAGCTGCGCGGCCGGGCAAGTCGAAGACGCCGCCGCCACGTTATGGCCGGGCGAAAGCTTCCTCGTGCATTGCCAGGTGCCCACCATCACCGGCTACGTGGAGCGCATCCAGGTAGGCGAGCGCCACCTGTACGCCAAGGTGTCGATCCTGGGCGTGTCGCTCGTGTCTCTCCTGCGCGGCCTCTACGGGCCGCTCGAGGACGTGGCGCGCGAGCAACGCCTCTACGCGGCCCGCCCTGACAACCTGCCGCGGCGCGAGGCCGGCCAGCTCGGGTTCCTCGCCGAGCTCGGCCGGCCGCGGGTCTGCGAGCTGGCCGGGGTCCATGGGGCGGTGTTGTTCACTGCTGCGGCCAGCGGGCCGTCCATGGCCGATGTGCTGGCCGCCGCGCCGGAAAGTACCGCCGACCTTCTCGGCGAGGTCATGCAGGAGCTGGATGGCCTGCGCCGGGTGGACCGGCGAGGCCTGCCCGGCGTGATCGAGCAGAGAGGGATCGCTGCGACCTTCGCCCGCAAGTTCGGCGGCCCGGACGGCGACGCCTATATCCGGTCCATTGGCGAGCACCGCTGCCCGCCCGAGCAGCGCCGCGCCGTCGTGGCGCTGCTGCGCGCCTCGATCGGCGTCCTGCTGCGGCGCCGTCCGCCCGTTTCGCCGGCGGTGCTCGTCTACGGCGACCTCAAGCCGGAGCACGTCCTGTACCCGGACTCTGGCCAGCTCCTGCTGCTGGACCCGGGCCTGCGCTGCACATGGCACGGTGAGGACCTCGCCCGGCTGGTCAGCCGCACGCTCCTGCAGGCCGTGACGGAGATGGACCTGGCCGCGCTCGGCAAGGTCTACAGCGGCGTGGCCGCGCTTGTCGACCAGCACGCCCAGCCCATGCCCCAGGCGCAGCGCTGGATACGGAATCTGACCGCCCTGTGGCTCATGGACACGATCAACATCGTTTCCAGCTACCTGACGGCGCCGCCCGACCTTGCGCTCCCCCGCCAGGGCGCAGCGGTCGCGCGGCAGCCCCTGCTGGTCGCCACCGTCGTGCACAAGGCCGCGACCGCGCTGGACCTGCACCGCACGGCCAGCGTGTGGGAGTCGGCGCTGGCCCGCACCCTGCAGGCGGTGATGGCGGCGTGAACGGCCTGCCTGTGGGAGTGCTCGGCTCTGTGGGAGTGCTCGGCGCCGGCGCGGTCGGCCAAGCCGTCGCGGGCGCGCTCGTCGCCTCCGGCCTCGCCGCCGACGTCCTCATCGCCTCCCGCACGCTCGAGCAGGCCCGCGCGCTCGCAGCCGACCTGGACGACATGCGGGCCACGCTCGGTTCCCCGGCCCGGCCGCGGGCGTGCCTGCCGCGCGACCTCACCGCCTGCCACGCCCTCGTGATCGCCGTACGCGCCCGCTTCACCAACACCAACCAGGCAGACGTGCGGATGGGCGGCGCCGCCGCGAACGCGCCGCTCCTGCGCGACATCGCCCGCGACCTCGTGCGCGACCATCCGGGTGTCGTCCTGGTCGTCACCAACCCGGTGGACCTCATGACGCGGATCGTCGGCGAGCACGCCGGCCACGACCGCGTCTACGGGGTCGGCTCCAACCTGGACTCGGCCCGCTACCGGCTCCTGCTCGCGCACCACTGGCGTGTCCCCGCCGCCGACATCCGCGGGCACGTCATCGGCGAGCACGGCGACCACGCCGTCATCTGCGCCTCCACCACCACGGTGGCCGGCCACCCGCCGCCCGCGCCCATCCCGCTCACATCGATCCGCGCCGCCCTCAACCAGCGGCCGGGCCGGATCAGCTCCGGCATCGGCCGCACCCGCACCGGCCCGGCCGGCGCCGTCCTCGCCGCCCTGCGGCACGCGCTGGGAGACACTGACGGCACGGTCGAACTGTGCCGGCCGTGGCGCGACGGGGTGTGGCTCGGCCAGCCCATCCGATTCCAAGCCGGCCGCGCGGAACCATGCTTACCCGACCTCTCCCAGCAGGAGACGACTCAACTGCACGCCGCGGCGGCCAAACTCGCCGCCGCCTTCACCATCTTGACCACCGCAGACACGAAGGAGCCCGCCCATGACGCTGCAGGCTGACGCCACAGCCGTCCACGTCCGGATCGCTAACGCCGCGATCTGCATCACCGGCCCAGCCGCCACCACCGACTGGGCCCGCCGCTACTACGCGCCGTCGTGGGACGTCGCCACCCTTCCCGCCGACCAGGCGTACGACATACCCGGCGTCGCCGCCCGCATCGACGACGACGAGTACGACGCCCTCGCCGACCGCATCACCCGCGCACCGCACCGGGACGTCACCTACGCCCGCAAGCACATGCTGCTGGCAGACCTCGATGGGGCGATCACCGCGGTGTGCCCCGCAGAGCGGCTCGCCTACCGCTCGCACCCCGAGATCGGGATGCTCCACATCACCGGATGCGACTCCGAGACTCTGGCCACCGCCGTTGCCCGCCTGGCCCGCGAGATGGTCCGCGGCCAGCTCATACGGGACGGCTGGTCGCTCCTGCACGCCTCCGCGATCTCCCGCAAGGACCGCGTGATGCTGGCGTTCGGAGGCAAGGGCTCCGGCAAGACCACCACCGCGCTCACGCTCACCCGGGCCGGCGCGTGGGAACTGCTCGCCAACGACCGGGTGTTCGTCCGCGCCGAGGACGACGGCCGGGTGCGCGTCCTGCCGTGGCCCTCGGCCGCCGCCGTCGGGCTGGGTCTGCTGGACGCGCTCGGCTGGTACGACATCGTGCGGGAGCGGCTCCTCGCCGGTGAAGCCCTGCACCCGACACAGGATGCGCGGGTCACGGACGCCCTCTTGCAGGGACGCCGGAATCCGTTGTGGGATGGCGGCAGAGAACTCAAAGCACAGATCTGGCCGGTGCAGTTCACCGACTGGTTCGGCGTCGGCATGGCACAGGAAGGAGACGCGGCCGCCCTGCTGTTCCCGCAGGTCGACGCGGCGGCCGACCAGCCGCGCCTGACCCAGTCCGCGCGCATCCTGTCCGACGACGACTTCATGGCCAAGGCCGAGGACCGCTACCCCGACATCTTCCAGCTCGTACAAGCCCCGATCGGCGGCCATGACTCCTCCCGCGCCCGAGCCGCCACGCACCTACAGGCACTTCCGCACCACGGGCTGACGCTCACGCACGGTGTCGAGGCGAACGCTGAACTCCTCGACGCTCTCCTGAAGCTCTGACCTCGTCCGAGGCGGCCCTTTCGCCGAGTCAGAGTCGATGAGAATGTGATCTATGCACCACGCGCTACCGCTTTCGGGGTGCATAGATTCAGACTCCTTGGGCCGCCACGGGATGGGGACAAGTCGCCACGAACCTTTGGGACTTGTGGAGAGGTCGGTGCGGTGCCGATCGGGGCTCGTCTCTGTTCTCGGCTGGAAGCGTATGCGTCGGGTGGTCTGCTCTTCCGGCTTCAGGGGTGACCCACGCGGCACCTCATGCTCCGACGTCGCGCTCCTCGATCTGCAAAGGATCAAGGTCGATGCGAGGTCGCAGGTACTTCACGCGGTGTCGGTGCCGGTGACCTTCCTTGGCCGTATCGACGAGGACTTCCACCACGAGGTCGGGCTCCACCTGGGTGTAGGTGATGGGGTCTGTCTGGCCGTAGGGGCTGCCAGCCCAGCCGGGAGGCAGCGTCGCCGGCCACGGGTGCGCGCCGGCCGCAGGGCTGAGCAGAGGGGCGATCTCGGCGGCTGCCCTCGCGGTGAGCTGGGTGGTCCGGCCCACCACGCGTAGCCGTCCGGCGTTGTCGTACCGGCCGAGCAGCAGGCCGCTCGGCCGCTTCGCACGGCCGACGTAACCCCCGACCACGGCCTCCGCGCTGGCTCTTCGCTTGAGTTTCGCCCACCCCCTCACCCCGCTCTCATACCGGGATCCGGTCGGCTTGATGACTAGGCCCTCGACCCCCGCCACGTGCATCGACTCGTACCAGGTTCGCGCTTCGCTTTCGACGAGCGTCTGCATGCCCAGAGCGAGAACGCCGGCCGCCGGGATGAGCGCGAACAGTTCCTCCAGCAGAGCGCGGCGCTCGCGCAGCGGCAGTCCCGTCACGTCCTGCCCGTGCAGGCGCAGCAGGTCGAACACGGCGTAGTGGCACGGCTCAGAACTGGCGAGGGCCGCGGCTCGGCGGCGCCCGGCTACGTTCCGGCGGTGCAGCGCGCCGAAGTCGAGCCTGCCCGCGGAGTTCCATCGGACGATCTCGCCGTCCAGGATGGTCCGCGCGGGAATGTGCTGGTAGACGGCCCACACGATCTCAGGGAAGATCTCGTTGAAGCGGGCACCGCGCCTTGACTGCACATGCACCCCGCGGCCGCTGTCGATGACCGCGAGCGCGCGGAACCCGTCCAGCTTGGGTTCGTAGGCCCACTGGCCGGGCTTGCCTGGGGGGAAGCTGTCCACTCTCTTGGCGAGTTCCGGATCGATTGGGCCACGGAGGCGCGTGCGGGCGTGTTTGTGCTGGTGGAGAGGCGTGGCCATGCGCTGCTTCTATCGGCCGTCCAATCAGGATAAAACCCTTATTTAGTGCAGAAATATCCAAAAGCTCTTTAGGTGGTGTTGTGCTTGTGTTGACGCTCTCGGCGATCAAGCCTCGTGCGGAGACGTTCCCATAGCGGTGGAGACGAGGACGAATGGACGCCCCAACAGGCGTATTGTCTGCGCTCATCCCCCGGTGGTGCTTGGGTGGCACGGGAGCACCGCCAATGGTTCAGCTCGCTCGCCTCTCGGGCCGGAACCCGGGCAGCCGCTGGTACGGTGCCGTCAGCCAACGCGGTATCTGGGGCGAAACCACGCAGCAAACGGCCCGCCCGCAAACCTCGGGCATCTCCTTTGCCTCGCAGGTCGCGCGGACCGGTTCTCCCGAACAGAACCATACGGCGCGATCCAATGTGATGGACTGCCAGACCATGAAGGCCACGCCTCAACTCAGCATGCTGTGGGAGTCAGTTGACCCCAAAGAAGCTCTCAGCCAGCGTTTTGGCTTCGCCGACGCTGTTTCCGCGGCCGGCTGGGTGGGTGACACCCTCTGGGACACCTGGGCCATCACGGTTGATGACTGCGAGCGCCTGGTCATCAGTGCCGGAAACCTGCTGGCGTGGATCACGGCCGATGACATACGCCTCATCGCGAAATGGTCCGTCGACTCAAAGCTGTTCCAGCGCCTGGCCGATACGGCAACCCTTACCATGTGGCTTCACCGCTGCGGCATCCCTGTTGCTGCTCCGATTCCGGCAAGAGACGGGCGCCTTCGAGTAGAGCTGGATGACGTTTCGCTCGGCGTCTTTCCCGTCATCGACGGCGATCTTCTCGATGTAGGAGATCCGGCGCAGGTCATCGAGGCGGGCCGGATGCTGGCGACGCTCCACGAAGCGATGGCTGCCTACCCCCACCACATCGGCGGCGGCCCGTCGGCCCGGCATGAGCAGCTCGTCCACAATGACTTCCGGTCCGCCAACCTCCTTCATGACGGGACGAGCATCACGGCAGTCCTCGACTTCGAGGAGGTGACCTATCGCTCAAGGGTGTCGGACCTGGCCAAAGCGACAGCGCTGCTCGGAACTCGCTTCCACGACTGGGAGCCGACGAGCCAGCTCGTCCGGGAAGCGTTCGTCGGGGCATACTGCGATCAGGCTCCGCTGACCAATGCCGAACAGAGCCAACTGCAGAGCGGCATCGAAGCCGTCATGAAGCATTTCGGCTGGGCATAGACGGCGCGCCGGGGACATCGGAGCCACTCGTCGTGCTCGAACCAAGATGACAGGACCGCGCCTCCCGGTCAGTCCGGGTGGTGCAGTCGGAGGCATCTTGACCTGCGGCCGCTCACGAGCTCGACCATGCGCCGCTTGTCGGCGCGATAGAGCCTGAGGCGATCTTCGAGCAGGAGGCGCAGGTGCGGTCGCGAACGGCTCGACGGTGTGCGGGCCATCCACCGGCCCACTGCTGGAGGCGAGGACCTGCAGCAGGCCTGCTCTGAAGAGGGTGTGGATGTCGCCGGTCCGCCACCGCTCGCGGGTGACGAACACAGCCTGGCCGGGCTCGGTTTGACCCAGGCCCGCCGCTTGGGCTTTTTCAGGGCGAGGAGGGGAACCGTGGTTAGTGGCCCGGCCGGCTGACCCGTGCCCTGACGTGCTTTCCGCAGGTGGCGCATCATCGGAGCATGAGTTCGAGCAACGGATGGCCCCCACCATGCGTGACCACTGCACTTGTGCCCTGCGGGAGGGCCATGATCCGCGCGGTCCGGACCCTTGCGGCGGCCGGCTACGCGTGGTGGGCCGCACCAGCCGACTGAGCGCCAGATACGCCAGCTCTTAGAGGTTGGTCGGGTGGGTAGCGTAGGCGGCCAGCGATTCTTCGAGTTCGACGGAGTAGTCCAACTCGTCTTCGGGGGGGGTTGGGGTTGGTCTTGTAGCCGTCGGGGGGCGTCCAAAGGCAGGATTCGGTGGCGGGCTTGTCCGCGCTGGTGGCGCCGTTCAGGACGGCGGCGGCGACGTCGTCGGGCAGGGCGAGGAAGTCGCAGTCGAGTTCTTTGGCGAAGTCTCCGAGCGCTTCCCCAGCGTCGCTGTAGGGCACCCAGTACCAGCCACGGTCCTCCCGCCATGCGATGTACAGTTCCTCGTAGCCGCCGGGTGCGAACTCCAGCTGAAGGGTGAGTTCGCGGGGCTCGTTGGGGTCGGCCCAATAGTCGGACACCGATATACCGGCACGGTCCAGGGCGTCGGCGACGGCAGCGGCATACAACTCCTGGATGGAGTGGTAGGTCTTGCCGACCGCCTTGTAGATCGCCTCGAGGTCGTCTTCGCGTTGGCCGCGCTCGCTGCGCCACAGCGGCAGGATCATCGCCTCGTTGGGGGCGTCGGCCGGCCAGGGCCCGGGGTAGGTCCAGCCCTCGAGGTCGAAGCTTTCGAGGAGCTGCGCAGCGAAGGTGGGCGTGGTCGGCAGCACCCAACTGGGGGAGAACCTGGCCCCCCAGGTTCCGCCGATCGGCCTGTACTCGGCCTTCCAGTAGGTGATGCCGGCGGATCCCCGGTCCTGGTCCGGGACGAGCCGCGCCCAGGCCAGCGGCGGGTCGGGCCGCAGGGCGGCAGCCTGGTCGAGCGACCTGACAGCCTCGGTGTGCTTCATCCCAGGGCGGGCGTCTTGAAGGTCGCGGACGAGGCGCTTACGCACATCCACCATGACGGTCTCCGTGTTCTCTGGCAGGTTCCCACGTCACCGGCCAGCACTCGGAAACGGACGCGTCTGGCGGGTCGGCTGATCTCTCGTCACGGGAGGCGATGGCCTCTTGTCCTCGGATGCCGCCTGCTACGTGGGCGCTGGCGGCGTCGGAGTTGGGCCTGGCGTGACCGGCCTCGCTGCTCATGATGTCACGCCCCCGCTCAGCTCGGCAAAGCTCCAAGAAATGGACCAGCGACAAGCCCCGGGACGTAAGCGCGGCGATCTTCTACGCTCCCTCTCCCAACCAGAGAGAGGGAAACCCCGATGTCGTCCCCCTCTGACGAGTCCACCACTAGGCATTGGCTCGTCACCCTGTGGCCGGCAGGCTGTCTGATGCGCCGCCTCTACCAGTACGCCGGGTTCGCAGGCGTCCGGGTGGCACACCGGCATGATGGCGCTCTGCTGTTCCGGGCAGCACGTGCTGACCGAGACAGGGCCGCAGCGCGCGGTCCGCGACTGCGACCGGGTGACACGCCGGCTCGTGTCCCGGAAGCGAGGACATGACAGGCGCGACCGGCCCGCCGACCTGCTCCGGTTCTTGGACGCCGCGGCGTCGACCGGCGCGGGCGGGGGACCGTGACCGTGGCTATCGACTGGATCGCGGAAATGCGTGCCCAGCTCGACGCCGCGGAGCAGCTGGCCAACGTAGCGCTCGCCATGCGCAGCATCGCGGGGATGACTCCCCACTACCTGGCCCGGCGGCGATGCTGCGACTCGTGGCCGGGCAATGGCTGGTACTGCAGGAGCTGGAAGCCACGACCCGAAGCGACCAGATCGAGTTCGCCGAGCAGCTGGAAGCGCCGGAGGACCTGCCCAACGCGAAGCTGCTACCCGGCCTGCAGCGTGGGCGCAACTCCTCGCCGACGCCCTATACGACCCGCACAAGCGCGTACAGGAGTGGCTGGAGCAGGTGGCCGGCCACTGGCAGAAGGGGTGGTCGTCGCCGATGCGGCATCCGCTGGTGGCGTCCCTGTTCGTGTCGTTGGATGTGGCCGATCCCGACATGTTTAAGGCCGGGGTGTTGCACGGGCCGCTGCACGCCACCGTGGTGTTCACCACCAGGTTGCACGACGACACCACGGTGAAGGCGGGGCGGCAGGTGCCGCGCTCGACACGGCGTTGAGCCGATCTACCTCAGCGCGCTCGGTGCGAGGGGAAAGCCTGCTCGAGATCGTCCTAGGAGCCGGCAGCCGGCGCGGCCGGTCGGTGTACTGACTATTGCTGGAGAAACTGCCGAGGCCTTCTTGAGCGGCCGTGAGACGGGTTCTCGGGGGTGGGCCCCGTCTCACGGCCGCCGAGTCCGCCCTGGGGCGGCTGGCACCCAGGGCGGGGAAGCTGCGGCGAGCCCGGGGGCGTAGCCCGCAGCAGCAGGGCCTGGTCAGGCAGAGACGTATTGCCTGTGCGCCGCGCAGGTTGCGCCAACACACCGGGGCGGGGATTCGGCGCCAATCAGCCGTCGCAGGCTAGGCAGCAGAGGCGCGACCGGCCAGCGGGACGCGGCGGCCACGAGCATGAGCTCGGCACCTATCCGTCCCCACCATTGCCATTCGCTGGCGTTCTTGAGGTGCATACGGCGGCGGGCCTGGCATCCCTTACACATCTGCTGTGGATCCCGCGAGGTGAGCCGGGACAAGGCCGCCGCCGTTGGCATCACACTCACTGCGGTGCCGGTCCCCCACAGCAGGAGAAGGGCCTGAACCCAGGTCATCACAACGTGGCCTTTCCTGGTGCTCGGGTGTGCTGGTCATATCGGGAGTGCTGAGCTGGTCGTCCGCCGCTCGCCTGGGCCGTGTTCTCGGGAGTCCCCGGCTCCAGAGCTTCCGCGGGCACGGTTTTCTTGGAAGCTGCTGACCTGCCGGAATGCGCCGCAGCGGGAATCTCCGGTCAGATGTGACTACGGCCTCGTGCTGGTGGCCTGCGGCGAGCTCCTGCCAGACGCCGAGCGCGTGGATGTAGTTGCCTCTGCCGGTCTCCTCGTCGTAGCGCCCTGGACCGCGCCGCAACACGAAGTAGGACGCACGCTCATGGCACAGCCGGAACTCCTCACAGCAGGAGGCTTCCACCACCCGCCAATAGGTCTCCGCGGTGTGGGGCTTCCACTCATACATCTGTGCCTCAGGCATGCGGGACGGGCCGGCGGTGGATGGGCGGCGCCTGCCAGGCCAGCGCCGTTGCGAGCGCGATCGCGTCGGGCCGGGTGATGACGGGGACGCCGGCGCGCTGGATCCCTTTCCTTACGGGGGTGCGCAGTCGAGCGGTCCACTTCAGGCGCTCGTGCTCGTCGTAGCCGAAATGGATGCGGTACGTCGGGTAGGTGGTGCACAGCCCGTGGAGCTGCTGGAGTCGCAGGTGTGCGATGGTCTCGATGGTCATGGAACCGGTCCTTGAGCATCGCTGTTCAGATGTGGGAGAGGGGCGCAGGCCAGGTGTGGGCGGCGACGGTGAAGGCCTGGCCTGCGCCGGTGGTGCGGTACGGCGGGGACGACAACACCGGGCCGTCCGCACCTTGGCGCGGCGTGGTGCAGCAACCCCCCGAAGGGGCTGCACCGTGCGGTTCGCCGCGCCACGATCATCGCCAGAGGGTTTTCTCGGGCGTCTGGTCAGAGCCGGGAGGCCAGCCATTCCCGGCCCGCGTTGGCGAGGTGGATCTCGCTGGGACGGCGGTGTTTGGGCCCGTTCGCGGCGCGTTCCAGGTGGGCCAACGTCCACAAGGCTGCCAGGCCGGCCAACTGAGCGGCAGGCGCTTCCGTCCACCCTGGGAGGGAGGACAGCATCGCGTCGGCGTGCTCGCAGGAGTGCCTGGCCTCGACGAGGTGGGGGGCGAAGAAGGCCAGATCCACGTAAGCGGCGCCCTGGCACGCCTGCGACCAGTCCACCACGTGGACGGCGTCGTCCTTGATGCGCAGGTGCCACGGGCTGAGATCGCCGTGCAGTAGCGCCTGCCCGTCCAGCGCCTCGGCATCGAAGCTTTCGAGCGCGGTCATGTATAGGTCGCGGCCCCGCAGTTCCGTCGGCGGCAGGTCAAGCATGGCGTCTGCCCTCGTCCGCAGCTCAGTGACGAGGTCCGCCACGGGCCGGGCACCATCCGGGCACGGCAGCTTGCCCAGCCGCTGCATGGCCTCCAGGACGAGTTCGGCGTCCGTCGAGTCCGGCGCCAGGTAGGCGTGCTCGGCGTGGTCGTTGATGAGCTCCCACGCCAGCACCAGCCAGCGCTCGATGATGGCGTTCCACACCATCCTGGGTACGGGAGCGTCTGGCGGGAGGTTCAGGCCTGCCCACCGCTCCCGCTCGTAGAGTTGGCGCGTGTTGTCGGTCAGCGGGATCGCCTTGAGGAACATGTCCTGTTTCTCGCCGTACACGCGCAGAGTGGCCCCCGGTCGCGGGCTGGCGATGCTCTGCACTTTGCGTATCGGGCCGGTGTGGCCCTGAATGACGGCGTCACGGATGGAGCTGGGAATGCGCTCCCATTCCACGTGGTCGTTCACTGCCCCTCCTGGGTGCGGTGGAGATTGGATTGTGGTCTCGCACCCGCAGGACAGAACAAGGCTCGTCGCTGGGGTGCGGCACGGTTGGCCGCCAGGTGCCGGTGCACGCGTCGCGGGTGCGGGCCGGCACGTCTCGACCGTCCGCAGGGCGCGAAGGACTGACGGCGTGGGCCCGAAGGAATGTGCCCGTTCCGAAGCTCGGGCCCACGCTGCAGCGGGCAGGCAGCGAGGAACTGTCTTGGGGAGATAGCTCGCCCACTGGCTGCGCCATGAACGTGGCCTGCCGGCAGCTACTGCGCTTTAGCCGCCGGGCTGTAACGGCCACGCTCACGATCACTCGTCCAGCAGCGCCGCGAACTCCTCGGGGGACCGCAGCGTGAAGTCCGGACTGACCAGTTCCCGGTAGCGCTCCGCGCCAGCCAACGCGTCCGGCAAGACCTCGCCCGCCCTGTTGTGCCCGGTCGCGTGCGTGACGACCGCGCAGCTTCCCTCAGGTAGGCCGTCCCGAAAGGCGGCCATGATCTCGCGAGGCTTGTCCCTGTCGGGCACGAAGTGCAGCACCGCGCCCAGGAGGACGATGGGCTCCGACCAGTCGAGGCGCTTGCGAGCCGCGTCCAGGATGATGCCAGGATCGCGAAGATCAGCCTCTACGAGGTGCTTGTGGTCGAGGACCGTCCAGCCGTGCATGAAGACCTGCGGGTCGTTGTCCACCGCGATCCAGCGTGCGCCCGGTTGGCGCTGCTGGGCGATGTGATGCAGAAGCGGGTTTTCGGGTATACCGGCGCCGATGTCCAGCCACTGGCGGAAGCCGTCTTTGGCCAGCTTGTCCACCGCCCGCTCCAGGCACGACCGGTTCTGCCGCATCACGTCCGGAAGCTCGGGAACGACTTCGGTCACTTGAGCGGCGGCGTCCCGGTCAGGAAACAAGGCGTCCTTGCCGGCACCGTGAACGAAGTCGTAGAACCGGGGGATGGACGGCCGGAGGAGATGATCGAGCTTTCGCGCGGCGTCACCATGAGGCTCTGGTGCGACTGTCATCGTAGGGCCCTCGGGTCAAGGAAGCGGTGCGACTGCACGTCCCGCCGATTTACGCGCAGTCGCCAGAGCGGCGTATGCGCCAACGACACATCGACAGCCCGCCCCAAGAGGCTTGGACAGTACACCGAGATGCGGCTTGCAACATCAACCGATCCCCAGAAGACCGATGAGTCAGTGGGCACGGTTAAACGGTCTCACCGGTGCGCGCGGACCAGGGGTAGAGTTCCTACCCCCTTGTTGAGGGGTAGGGTTCCTACCCCTCAACACAGGTAGAGTTCCTACCCCTGCTCAGCTCGCTACGGGCAGCTGAAGCTTGCCGGCCAGCTCGCGAGCGTCATCACGGACCGTCGTGCCACCGTGGGCGCCGAGGTCCGCAAGGACGGCACGGGTGAAGAGGTTGTAGCCGATCGTCTCAGGCGCGATCTCGTATGCCTTGTTGAGAAGGTGCACGGTCGCCAACGGCTCGTTCTTCAGGTGATAAGCGCGAGCGACCTCGATGGTGTGAAAGGACCGGCGCGTAGCCGAAGGCAGAGCGATGGTGATCCGGTCAGCCTGACGGACCGCCTCGTGAGCGACTGTCAGGTCGGCATACATGGTGACCGCGTACGCGTCCACCATGTCCTTGCCGAAGAGCAGCCACGGATGATGCCCGTCGAGAGTCTGCGCGGCATCGTGCGCCAGCCCCCAATGCCGCTCAGCGTCGCCGCGGCGGCCAGTCTTCGCATGCGACAGCGCGATGGCCAGGTGCATGAGCCCCCACAGGGGGCGATCCGCGTCGTTCTCGGGCCGCAGCAGCCTGGTGGCCTGGTGCGCGAGTTCGATACGAGCTTCCGCGTTGATCGCGGCGTCGCGATAGACGTGATTCACGTACCAGGCGGCTGCGGCGATGGCATGCGGGTCGTCAGCATCCTGGGCCACATGCATGGCACGATCGCCTGTCAGCATGACCAGGTCGTGCATGGGCTGGAAACTGAAATAGAGCTGGGCGAGGTGGTACACCTGGGCCAGGGACGCCAGGGCGTTACGCCGGTCGCGCCCCTCCAGCAGCTTGGCAGATGTGCGGGCGTCATCGAGAAGGCGGGGCAGAACGGCGGCGATGGCTGTGCGGTGCTGAGGGGAGCCATGCCACACCATCCACGCCTGGCGAACGTTCGCCGCCAGGGCGTCGGCCGACAACGGCTCACGATCTGGGGAGACGATGGGAAAAACGGCAAGAGCGTGGCCGATGCGGTCGGCGTGCTCGTGGCGGCGCTTGCCATAGGTGGCGCTGGTGAGCCTCTGCTCGCCAGTCAGGTCCGCAAGGTCCTCGACTCCGAGCACTTCGGCGATGCGGAGAAGTAGGTGCATACGCGGCATGAGTATCCCGCCGTTCTCGAGCCCCTTAACCCATTCTCCTGAGCGTCCGCATAGCTGACCGAGAACGGGACGGGTCATGCCGGCGCGGTCCCGGTAGAACCGGAGGCGTTCTCCAAAGCTCATGGGCGTGTTACCGTCAGCCATAGCCCTGCTCCTCTGCCCTGATGAACTCGACAACTCTCAGGCTAGGCGTGCAGGGCTCACCCATGTCTAGGGTTAGGCCCGAATCCCCGATAGCACAGCCGCTGTCGGCGCCGGCAGGCGCACCCGAGCACTGCACAGCAGACGAGATCGCTGAGAACGCCTCCTGGATCGTCGTGCCCACAAGAGGTGGCCCCCGCTGCGAAGGAAGGCCCAGACCCCCGTCACCGGAACAATCAGGAACCCGCGTCAGTGGTCACCGTCTCCGGGTCCGGGGTTCTGATCGACACCTTGACGCTCCACCCGGTGAAGCGGCTGTCGATCGTGATCGTCTTGCCGTCGAAGCCGCTCTTGTCGAACACCCCCGTTGCCGCGTACGAGCTCCTCACCCTGCTCACGAGCCCGGCCGAGGTGAGGCTGAGGGTGTAGGTGACTTTCGTGTCGTCGTGCATGCGCAGCGGGATAGACGCGTCGAACCAGCGCGACACCTTCTCCAATTCCTTGAACGTGATCTTTCCTGTAATGGTGCTGCCGCCCAACTTGCCCCTCTTGACCAGCGCGGCTAACGTTCCCGGCTCTGCAGGGTTGATGACCTTGCCCGTAGAAACCGCCGGCGCCCCCGGGCATGTCGCCGGTCTTGAGCCAGCTCTTGCCATCGGGAAGGCGGTCTTTCCAGATACCGCCCGAGGTGTAGCTGACCTTGCCGATGCTGATGGTCCGCCTGATAGCTACACCCGCTTTGCGAGTCGACCGGTAGGCCGAGTGCCCGGCACCTGGTGGTCGTCCTTGGGCCTGTGCACCCCACCGACGGGACGGGTCTTCGCGCCCGCGTCTGCTCGGCCCAAGCCGCCTGCTCGAGCTCTAGCCGCTCGGCGCGCTCGCGCAGCCCCGCCAGCACCTGCCTGCGTGCGCCCACCCACAGGGTCATCTTGTCCCCGGCCTCCCCAACGCGCATCCCCGTGGTGAACCAGCACGTCGGCGTGTCAATCGCCCGGGAGGCGCCGGAGGAGAAGCGGTCACGGCGTTGCCGGCAGCCGATAGATAACCGCTCCACGGCCATGGCGTACGCGGTTCTCACCCCCTGCGGGGCGTGCCCGCATCAAGGCCTTGCTGGCCCGCTAGAACGAAGGCACGGGGCTGTCACCGCGCAGGTAGAGATCGCTCAGACCACTGCCGCTACATTCAGTATCCAATCGGTGCTGTGTGTAGTTATCTGTGAGAGGGACCGGCATGCTCCACCCCCCATGGCGCAGCTCCCTGATCAGCGCCACTCTCGTCGGCGCGACCCTCATGGTCAGCATGACCCTGATGGCTGTCACCCCCATTCCCGCCGCCGCGACGGCCGCGCGCCCGACCCAGCACGAGCCCCCGGCGGCGGCGCAGCGCGCGGAGGGGCCGCTGCTGGCCGATGCGGTCACCGCCCTGCCGGTGGCCATCGAGCGGCGCGAGGGCTACCAGCGCACCTCGTTCCGCCACTGGGTCGACGCCGACCACGACGGCTGCAACACCCGTGCCGAGGTCCTCATCGACGAAGCCATTACCCCGCCCCAGGTCGGGGCCGGCTGCCAGCTGTCGGGCGGGTCCTGGCTCTCCTACTACGATGACCAGACCGTCGACGACGCCGCCCGGCTCGACGTGGACCACCTGGTCCCGCTGGCCGAAGCGTGGGATTCCGGCGCCTACGACTGGACCGCCGCCCAGCGCGAGGCCTACGCCAACGACCTGGACGAGCCCTGGCACCTCGTCGCGGTTACCGCCCGCAGCAACAGGTCCAAAGCCGATCAGGATGTGGCGACCTAGCAGCCGCCGTACGAGCCGGCCCGCTGCCGGTATGCCGCCGAGTGGACCGCGATCAAGACCCGCTGGCAGCTGTCCATCGACCCCGCCGAGCAGCAGGCCCTGAACGCGCTGGCGGCCGCCTGCCCCACCCAGCACCTGCCCACGACAGACGACCAGCGCTGAACCGCCGCGCTCATGGGCCAGCCGCTCGGGCCGGCAGGGGGCCGGCCGTTCTGCCTGAGGGGCTGATCTCGCCAACATCGCCCCGCTCCTGCCCCAAACGCCCCGCACCTCCTGTACGTGGCCAGGAGGTGCGGGGCGGGCCGGTGTTCCTCACCGACCGGCGCGCCCGCGTCGTGCTGCCGCCCGGCGACCTCGACGGCTCCGGCCGCGCCCGGCTGTCTTACTGCCGCGCTTCGCTGCGGCAGCGCTGCGTGATTCACAAATGCCGCAACGTGCTCTCCAAGGTCAGCGCGAGCGATCATGCGCAGATCAAGGCCGCCTACTGGGACATCTTCGACACCAGCGCCCACTCGCCCGGAAGCACTGCCGATTCTCCCTCTCACCGCCGAGGACGCCTGAGCAACCCGCCCTCGATTACGCAGAGCTACCTTGCGTCCGGTCGGGCCGATCCGAGGGGGATATTCCACAAGGACGCAGCTGATTCAGGCCACGGCACTGCGCTGCTCGATCACATGAGCAGGCTCAAGGACGGTACGCACTCTGAGGAGTTTCACGGGGTGCCGATGTCTGCCCTTCTCCACGGCCGTGTCCACCAGGACTTCCACCACCACCTCGGGCTGGACCGGCGTGTAGGTGATCGGTTCATGCTGCCCGTACGGACTGCCGGCCCAGCCCGGCGGCAGCGGCACCGGCCACGGATGCGCACCGGAAACGGGGACGAACAGCGGCGCGAGCTCCGCCGCCGCTTGCGTGGTGAGCCGGGTAGTGCGCCCGACGACACGCAGCCGTCCCGTGCGGTCATACCGTCCGAGGATCAGCCCGCTCGGCCGTCGCGGCGAGCCCACATAACCCCCGACGACGCACTCGGCGCTGGCGCGGTATTTGTACTTCTGCCAGCCCCGGACGCCCATCTCGTAGTGCGAGCGGACCGGTTTGATCACCAGCCCTTCCACGCTGGCCACGTGCATCGTCTCGTACCAGACTCGCGCTTCGGCCTCATCGCGGGTGTGCATGCTCAACGCCAGAACACCAACGTTCCGCCCGCGCAACCTCAGCACATCGAACCCGACGTAGTGACAGGACTCCGAACGGGCCAGCACTGCCGCCGCGGTGCCCGGCCGCTTGCCGACGCTGCAATGCGGCGAAGTCCAGCCGGCTGCCGGACCAGCGGACGATCTCACCGTCGAGGATGGTGCCTGCGGGCATTCGCGCACCACGCCGGGACCGCAGGTGTACGCCACGGTCGCTGTCGGTCGTGGCCAGGCAACGGAAGCCGTCCATTTTCGGCTCGTACGCATAGTCTCCGGGCCGCCCGTGCGGAAACCCGGTCGTGCTCCTGGCCAGCATCGGGGCGATCGCCATGGGCACGCGAGCCCGAGTGTTCGCCATGACGGCTCAGCTCGGGCAGCGCTCGTCCAGTCCCTGCAGGCGGGCCTGGACATGTTTCGGCTGGTAACGGGGCAGGACCATGCGCTGGTTCTATCGGCCAGCCAATACCGGATAAAACTCTCATTTAGTACATGCGAGGTCAAATATTGCTAGGGCGGTACGCAAAGACCGTTCTTAGGGCGCGGCGGCCAGCCAGGTGGCCCAGGCGCGTTCGTCGGCGTATGCCTCGGGAGTGATGTCGAGCGCTTCCAGCGCTCCGGGGTAGACGCGGTTGTAGGTGGCGGCCCAGGCGATGGCCTGCTTGGGGGTAGCCAGGAGCCAGATGGCGGCCGCGTCGTCGAGGTGGAGAGTGCTCAATGAGGGCCAGCGGGAGTCTTCGTCGATGTGACCGGCGACCAGGTCCCGGGCCAGGAGGCAGCGCCAGCAGGTGAGAAGCTGGCGGGCGGCGTCATCGCCATGGATGCCCGTCTGGTGAGGATGGACCTGGAGCGGGAGCGCGGGCTGGTCGACGGTGGCCCAGATGCCGGGAAGGGAGGCCAAGCGAGCGGTCGTCAGCCGGTGGGCGCCGTTCTCGCCCAGCGTGTAGAGCGGCCCGGTGGGGCCAGGAATGCGCTGAACACAGATCGGCTCTTCAGCCAGGCTCCAGACTCCCAAGGCTTCCTCGACGGAGATGTCCAGCAAGGCGGTGAGCAGGGCGGAGACGGCGTCGGGCCGGTGGCCGCCGAAGTTGTTCCAGCGCCGGTAGCCCACGTTGGCGACAGCGGCCGGGTCGATCCACCCGCAGGTAGCTGTGGCACCTAGCCCTATCAGTTCGGAGGAGTTCGGGCCGATCTCGTGGTGATGACGATAGGTGGGCTCCAGCAGCTGGTCGAGGTCGGGTGCCGGCGGCTCGGAGGCATTGAGTTCGGCGGTGCGTCGCTCCAGGAAGTCGGCCACGGTCGTCCGGTCAGGCCAGCCCCGTTGCACCTGGCGCATGTAGGAGGCGAAGCGAGCCCGATGCTCGTCGAGATGGTCGTGCCAGAGCTTGTGGGTCTCATGGTGGATGCCGCGGTGGTGGTCGGGGTCGTTGCCGCGATGCTCGGGCAGCCAGCCGCCGTAGGGCAGCACTTCGACGGGAAACGGTGGAGTGCCGCACTCCCAGATGATGTCGACAGGACGGCGGGCCGGAACACTCCAGGCGCGCAGCAGGCCGGCAACGGCGTCGGGCACCGCAGCCCAGCCCCCGTAGCGAGGACCGATCAGCGCAGGCCCGTCCTCAAGTCGGGCTTGGAAGTGGCCGTTGCGGTCGTAACGGGTGATCTGCCACCGTGCTGGCGGCATGTCGAGGATCTGCAGTTGGCGGACGCGATCATCGCGTTGGCGGGCACGCGTGACCAACTGGATGTTGAGGCGCGATCCTGCCAGCGCTGGAGGTCACGCAGCGAAAACGGCCCAGGCGGATCGTTCTCGCCCTGGGGCAGCATGTCGATGGCGCGACGGAGGTGGACCAGGGTGGCGTAGAAGGCGCCCGCCTGGTCGCGCTCGCTGGTCAGATTGAGGCTGCGGCCGTTGAGGGTGGCCAGGATCTTCTGCACGCTGACTTGCAGGCGCGCCGCGAGCAGGAGCATTTCCTGTTCCCACTCGGGGGCCCGACGCCGGGCCTCGTCGTCCGGGTCGTCCTCATCATCGCCGAAGCCCGGTGGTGTGGCGAAGCCGCGCGTCTTGCCGGAGTCCCGATGCGGGCGCAGGGCGTGTTCGGTCTCGATCAACAGCAGCAGGTTGTTGGCGACGTCGGCGGTCGTGAAGCGCTCCGTGATCCACGTCAGGAGAAGCATGGCCAGGACCAGGGCCGCGCGGTCAAGGTGCGGCGGCCGGGGGCGACCGTCGCGACGGCGGCACTTGTGGCCGGCAGGGGCCAAGCAGGACGGGCAGCCGAGAGAGGCAAGCACACCGATCACACTGTCGCTTGGGAAGGCGTCCGGCAACCCTTTGTCGGCGTACGGGTTCAAGTGCAGAGCCACGTACAAGTTGGCCATAACCGGCCAGGCAGGCCGGGTCGAGGTCAAGCTGCTCGGCAACGAAAGCGACCGCGCCGGGAGGCGCCACGAGCGGGTCCTCGGTCAGGAACACCTCGAGCATCCGTACCGTCCCCCACTGCACCGCCCATCCCAGCATCGTCGGGCGGCGCTTGGTCGCCAGAGCCTCCAGGGCCGCGCGGTCCAGGCGGAAGAACTGCTCCAGTTCCGCCGGCGAGGGTTCGTCGGGGAAGCGTCCGTCGCGGGCGACCTGCTCGTGGGAGAGGAATTCGAAGGGCATGGACCTGGAACGTAGGCCCGTCAACCAGGACAAACGAGAGCAGTCACTGACCGGAACGAAGATCACGTTCCTAGCGCCAATTTCTGCACTCAAACTCCAGTCTCGAAGGCCGCTGAGTCTGTGAACGATAGATGGCCTCTGGGAGCGATAGTTGGCCCCAAGCGAGCCGGTGATCGAAGCGTCTGCGACCCCCAGTTGTGGATGGCGGTTCCCAGTTGTGCTTGGCGGCTGGGTGGGGGCGTGCAGATCTCCTGGCGTTCGTGGGAGCCTTGGAGCCATGGGGACGGCGGAAGACGATCAATCCCTCGCAGCATTCGTAAGGACTGAGCACCCCCAGCTATGGGCGTATCTTGAGGTGCTGCGTCCGGGACAGCGGCTGTCCGGCACCGTTGCGGCCATCGAACGCTTCGGTGTCTTTGTCGATCTGGACGACGCCCCCGACCATCCTGTCTTTCCCGGCGTCGGCTTCATCGCCATACCCGAGCTGTCCTGGCGCCACGGAGAGGACCCATCCCAGGTCGTCTCCGTGGGAGAGCACATCAACTGCGAATTCCTCGGCTTCGACACCCACAACGTCGAAGCCCGCCTGTCGCTGCGCGCCACCCGGCCCGACCCGTTCCAGCAGTTCGCACGCCATGCTCACGTGGGGCAGATCCTGCGCGGCCCGGTCACCAAGGTGGTGCCCTTCGGTGTCTTCGTCCGCGTGATCGACGGCGTCGAAGGCTTGGTCCGTCTCAGCGAACTCGCCGGTCCGACTGTCGAGGCGTCAGGCGACGGGGTTCAGATCGGCGACAAGGTCACCGTGATCATCACCGAGATCGACCTGCTGCGGCGTCGGCTCGCCCTTTCTCGCCGCCAAGAAAACCTGGGGCCTCCCGCCAAGTAGACCTGGGAATCCGTGCGACCCCGCAGGCTGATCTCTCTCCCAGCCGCCATCTATGGCCAGTAGTCGCAGCGTCGTTGCGACCCCCAGCTATAGACGGCGGTTCCCAGTTGTACTTGGCGGATGTGCGGGCGGGGGCAGGCGAAATCTCGGTATTCATGTCCGGAAGTTGAGGGTTGGCCGAGCCCAAAGGGTGAGGTCGCTGCTGGTGGCGACTGCGAGGGTGAGGCCCGAGGGCGAGAATCCGGCGGCGCGGAATGTGGAGTAGTTGGAGTGGAAGATGTGCCACCAGCGTTCTCCCGGTGGGTCCTTGTATATGTCGCCGTCTGCAGAAAGCAGGACGCGGTGGTTGGGCCATTCGGGGCTGACGACGTCGAGGGCCCAGCCGTCCGTGGTGGTGCTGTGGAGGCCGCCACCGAAGAGGCTGCCGGCGATGTGCACCCGACTGCCTGCGATCGGCCCGAGGCCAGGGCAGGTAAGGTCCGGGGAGGCGTCGGGTGTGCCGGTGTCGAGGTCGCGGTCCCGGGCGATCTTCTCGCCGCTGACCGCGTCGAAGAG
Source organism: Nonomuraea sp. NPDC049400 (assembly GCF_044466425.1). NCBI lineage: Bacteria > Bacillati > Actinomycetota > Actinomycetes > Streptosporangiales > Streptosporangiaceae > Nonomuraea > Nonomuraea sp. NPDC049400. Next base: position 944 of record NZ_JBITMP010000076.1, on the reverse strand, counting down.
TCCGTGGCCCCCAGAAGAAACGACCATGACCAGATCGCGTCTGGTCTCTGGATGGACGGCGAAGCCTATACCCATGAGGCCACCGATGGGCGTTCTGTTGTCCCACACCGGTTTCCAGGGCACCGGGGCCTGGCAGACGGGAGCCGCCAGAACATGCTCGCGCAACCGCTGCTGATAGTCCGAGAGCAACACATCTCCCTATGAGGTCATGATCCGTGATCAGGTACGAATCCGCCAATTAAACCTGAGGATCCCCGCCAACTGAAAGTTGGGGACTCCGGAGAATCGCGAGCTCAATCTCCCCTCAACCGCCATCTGTAGCTGGGGGTTGCACGTCGTCGCTGGGGGGACAGTGACTGTCAGGTGGCGCTGCCGTTAGGGACCACGGCGCCCTCGTCAACCCGGACAGCAAGTTCGTTGGCGTAGGCGTCAAGTACCTGTCTAAGCACAAGATATTTAGGAGATGCTGATTCGGGGCTGGTTAGGTGGAAAGGCCACCCTCGCGGGGCGGGTCTTCCGCGCCACGCTCCTCTTTGAATTTGAGCGGCTTGCTGATCGCGAATGGGGCGAGGGGCAAAAGCGAACTCACCACAGGTGACCTGCGTCCAGACGATGATGGACGCAAATTGCCGTTCACGGTCACCGAGATCGACACGGAACTTGCAGTTAGTTTCGAGGAGGATGTGCGTCCAGTCGTCTGGGCTGAGACACCAGTCTGCGAGAGCGGTGCGCCGACGCTGGTAATTCACGAGCTGACGGGATCTGCCGAGTTGGTCAGCTATCGCGCGGACGGCGGCGTCGAAATCGTCGGGGTCTTGGCGGTTGCGGGCCCACTTGATCAAGCTTCCGCAATGAGAGGATTCCATCCTGTTTTCCCAGGTAGAAGGGGATGGCCTGGCGCAGTTGGGCGTGATCTCTGCTGGTGAATGGCAGGGATCATGGTT
>NZ_JBITMP010000075.1:0-43923 GCF_044466425.1 Nonomuraea sp. NPDC049400 | reverse complement strand
TCATCGAACTCGATATCGCCTACCCAGGACGGATCAGATAAAGAGGGTTCTCCATCACCCGGAAAGGATCTTTACACACTTGAAGTGACAAGCTCGACAAGAACTCCGGGCTGGTCTGACCCGGCTGGTGCCGATCGCGTTAGACCCGACTGTCCGCTGGACGGTCAGGCAGCGTGGAGCCAGGAATCCCCTCGGCTTGAGACAGGGGAGCAGTCAATGTCGAGGCCATGATGAAGGGAGTGCGTCGCCATCATGGTGATCCAGTACGGCTTGCGCCTCGGCGATGCGGACGTGGCAGGCTTGCGCGATGTCGGTCCACGACGTTTTGTCGTCGCGCAGGGCCTGTACCGCCTCGCGCAAGGCCGTGTGATAGAGCAAGCGCGCCTCGGCGAGCGCGTCGAGTTCAGGCGAGTGGGGGTGTATCTGCAGGGGCGGTGGCGTTGCGGTGCCGAAACGTAGCGCCAGCGCCTGTTGCGCGCCGGTGTGCAGGTGAGCCAGCGTGCGGCCGTGGACGACGATGCCATGCTGGTCGGCCGGGGTGATCCACTGCCGGTGCAGGCGGATGGCCGGCAGGACGATGGTGCCTTCGTCTGGGGTGGGTTCGGCCGTGGGTTCGGTGTCGGTCACGTGTCTGCCTCCAAAAGTGCGATGACCTGGTCGGCTACCGCCGCTGGCAGGTCGCCGCGTGGCAGGACAAATTGGCGGCCGCCGGCCTCGTACAGAACGTGGGTGTCGCTCTGCCGTACCGTCGCCACCTGGAGCCCGCGTTGGGCGGCGGCCTCATGCACGCGATCCCAGCCCGGTGCTTGCCGCTCTCGCATCTGCGCGGTCACCAACTGGGTCTCGTACCACTCCTGCAGGGTCACGATCGCCGGATGGGCCTGCTCACGCGACCACACCCAGTCGGCGATGGGATTAGCACGGCCACGGTTCGTGCGTGCCGCCCGCCGGTTGAACACCTGATAGCCGCTGTACTTGGGCTGGGCGAGCATTCTGCGGACGCGTCGCGCGGCCCACAGTAGCTGTCCGTCGGCCAGCGGATGCCGGTCAAGGTCGCCGGCCAGTACACGGGCGATTTCGCCGTCTCCCATGCGCTGGTCTCGGCGGAGCCGGAACACTTCCACGACGGTGTCGGCGCGGCGGCGGTCGGGGTGTAGCGTGAGCCGCATTTTGGGGCGCCCGCCGCCGAACCGGTTTGCGGTCGCAGGAGCATCAGGGTCGACGACGGCGATGTAGCCGTAGCAGGGTTGTCCGTGCCGGTAGCCGTTGGCGGCGTGCTGGCGCTGACCACGCATGGATTGCTCCACGAGCTCGTGCCGGTAGATCTCGGTGCGGACCTGGGAGGTACGGCGCAGCTCCAGCCGCCCGCTGGTCATGCCGCCGCGGGGTTCGTTGGCGCATTCCAACGAGACACCGCGGGACAACAGGTGATACTCGACCTGGAGGCTGGCCAGCATGTCCCGGGCGACGCGGCCGATGCGTTCACACGCCACCCGGTTGATGTCGCCGCGCTCGACGCACTCCAGCAGCTCGCGCAGCCCGCCGTCGCGCGGCACGGGCACGCCAAGCCGTGCGTAATCCTCAGCGGAGGCCTGGCTGCGCTCGTCCAGGCCGAGCATGCCCGACTCCACATCCCAGAAGTAGGCGGTGAACTCCTCGCCGGGGGCCAGGAGCGCGGAAGCCTCGGCGACCTGGCCCGCGATCGAGGAGCGGGGATCCTGGTTGTCCTTGGTGGAGCAACGGCCGACGAACGCCGTCCTGGGCGGCCGGGTGGTGGCGGTCTGGTAGCCGGGCAGGCTGCTGAGATCGATCGGGGGGTCGAACATGGGCCCGTCCTTGCGCGGTAGAGGAGACACCGAAGAGAGCCCATTCGAGGAAAGGGCTCCACCCCCACATGCGTGGGGAGCATCCCCGCTAGCGCGGGGCCGACGGACGGCCGACACAGCCATCACCGTCCGCGATTTCCGTGGACCACCCCCGAGCCTGCGGGGCGTGTGGCCATGATCGGAAGGAGTCCTACCGTGGCATGCACCACCCGCACATGGCAAGCCCCGTCGGGGCTGGCGAGTTTTAAGAGTGCGGTCTGTGAGTTCATGTCGGTGATGTCGCAGTGTGATCGGATGGATTTGTAGCGTTACTACCGGCCAGCGGGCTCGGATGTGCTGGGATGGCCGCGTGACCGAGCGCAAGCCCTACCCCAGTGACTTAACCGACGCCCAGTGGGCCTTGATTGAACCGGTGCTCACCGCATGGAAAGCCGCGCACCCGTCAGTCAGCGGCCACGACGGCAACTACGAACTGCGCGAGATCGTGAACGCCATCCGCTATCAGGGACGAACCGGCGTCCAATGGGACTATCTCCCGCACGACCTGCCTCCCAAGAGCGCGACGTATTACTACTTCGGCAAGTGGCGCGACGACGGCACCGACAAGACGATCCACGACCTGCTGCGCTGGCATCTGCGGGAGAAGAAAAACGATTAGCCGACCCGAGCCTGGTCGTGCTGGACACCCAGAGCGTCCATGTCGCGGCCGGGGTCCCCGCCTCTACCACCGGAAAAGACGCCGCGAAGCGAGTACCGGGGAGAAAGCGCGGTCTGGCGGTGGACGTGCTGGGCCTGGTCATCGCCGTCGTCATGATGGCCGCCTCGGTCCACGAGAATGTCGCCGGGATCGCCCTGCTGGACCAGGTCGCCGCCACCACCGAGGGCACCGTGACCAAGGCGCTGGCCGACCAGGGGTTCAAGCACGCCGTCGTCGCGCATGGCGCCGGTCTTGGGATCGACGTGGAGATCGTCCAACGCAACCCCGCCGACAAGGGGTTCGTCCCCCAGCCCAAGAGATGGGTCGTCGAGCAAACGTACGGAATCTTGATGTTCCACCGGCGTCTGATCCGCGACCACGAGCACCTTCCGGCCAGTTCCGAATCACGGGTGTATTGGGCAATGACGGATGTGATGTCCCGCCGCCTGACCCGTGGTACGGCATCCGCGTGGCGGTGGACATGACCGGGCCCGACGTGCGCCAGTCCGACCCCGGCAGCTGGCTCCTGGACCGGATCGACGCCCGCGAGCGCTCCCTGACCTGCCAGGTCGAGCAGACCCAGGCGGAGATCGACACTCTGACCGCGCGCCTGGGCGAACTCAGCGAGGCGATCGAACACCTGCGGATCAGCCGCAAGACCCTCATCTCCCTCGCCGAGGAGGATCTCGCCCCGGTCCAACCGGTCGCGCCGCCGCCGGCTGTCCCCGATCACCCGGCCTACCAGCAGATTCTCGCCGTTTTCGGCGAGACCGGCGGCTCCCTGCGCGCCCGAGACCTGGCCATGGCCATGGACCTGCCGCTGACGCAGAACGACATCCAGAATGTCCGCGCCAAGCTCAAACGCCTGGCCAGCCGCGGCATCCTCGTCGAGACCGAGCCGGGATTGTTCACCCAGCCGCGCCCATAGCCGGACCGGTGAACCTCCGACCAGCCGACCTATCCCAACCCCAACGACGAAAGGGACATCAGCTCGCGGAACGCACTCTAAGTGAAGAGTGGACTGGCTGTTGACCCAGATACGGATCGCCTGAGACAGGTAGTTGCTGCTCAGGTGGCGGTTGCTGCTGGTGCCGGTGATCGGAGGATCAGGTTTCGGGGCTGGCCGCGGGAACCGTCATGTGGACCCGGTGCCGCTGCCAGGCCCTGATCACTTGGGCGGCGAGGTGACACGTACCGAAGGCGCAGGTGCCAGCGTAAGCCAGACTATTGGAAGGGCGCCATGCGAGCGAAGGATCGGAAGCATGAACCGCCTCGGTGTAAAGGGTTCAATGCCATAGCGAATCGGCACAAGCGCCGCTTGTGGCCAGTGTGCCTCGTAAGATGCTCCGCAACGGAAAATTCAGCCGCATGTATCAGCAAGTCGGATCGTCGCCCTCTGGACTATAGGACATGTCGGGTGCGGAGCAGTCGTGGATGTCACTCAAGTCCCAGCCCGAGAATAAAAGCTGGCGCATTATGTCATCTATGCGACGGCTTTCTTGCCATCTGCGCCAAAGTCGTAGCAGGTCAAGCATGCGGGCGGTCTGATTTATGCTGGGCCGCCTTCATTGGGGCCGCCTTTGTTGACTTTCTTCTGTAACCACGCGCTTTTGACAGTACTGACCGGCAGAAGCGTCGACAAGCTCATCGGAACGCTTCTCGTTATCCGGATATCCCAACTCGGCCGACCCCTGATTTGTGCAGGCAATCCGCCGCTGGATGTGGAATTTCTACTACATCACTTTCTCCCGAGATGTTTCTGCCGGGCGCCGATATAGACTACTGGATATAACGGGATTGAGGATTATCAGGAAGGCTGACCTGCAGGGAGCAAAAGCGGCAGGCGAAAAGACTCCTCGACGCTGAATTGCATGAATCCCGCGCGCATGAAAGAAAGGCGGAGCTGGAAAGCGGCCCGAAGTCTCTGAGCCGGTCGACCGACGAGAAAACCGCAGAGGAAGATCAGTAGCCGAACTGGCGCGCCATGAGCGCGGATGAGTGCGGCGCGGTCCGAGCGTGCCCCATGGGGGAGGAGATGACTGAACAGTACGACGAGATCCATGGGCTCAGTAGCCCTGGAGAATTCAGCAGCTTCCAAGAATGGCTGAACTCCATGATCAGCAACGGCGGCCTACGAGAGGTCCCTGTCCAGTCGCGCTACGGCGACATGGAGAACTTCGAAGAAAGATGGTTCCTCGACTCCCTTGGCGTAGTCTGGCGGCTCGTCTCACCGCAGCCGCCGTTCATGGGCGTCTTCCTCCCGGTCCCCTTGCCACAGCATAAGATGGGCTGGTGGGCAAAACCCGCCCCTGAAGGCGGGCCCCAGTTTCACCCGTGAAACCAGGTGTCCGCATTTCTGGACCGGCATGTCCGTTTACCTGCACTTCTCGGTGGCCGTTCACGCGGCTGCGCACGGCATCGGCGTGCTCGTTGGTGCGCACGATGGTGCCGCAGCCGAGAACACAGTGATCCAGCCTCGGATTGTCCTGGCCTCCGGCGCGTCAGCATAGCTACGCACGAAGACCTCCCTGCGTTCGAGAGCGCCTTCGGGGTGTGCCGGTCCTGCTGGGCCGAGGCAATCGCGTGCAGTGGTGCCATCTCGGCCAGGCAGCGTCGCGACCGAGGTATTGGGGGTTCCGCCCAAGGTTAGGCGTGATCTACCCGAGAGGAGGATTCTTCCTCTGAAAGATATTCGCGTTGCGTGTGGTCGGCGCGTGTGTGTGGGACCGTCTGCACATGGCAGAAAACGATGATGAGGACGACAGCTCCTCAGCTAGGGAATCGTCCGATGCTCTCCCTGTCGCAGCGCTGGGAGAAATTGGGCGGACGGTCCGGGACGCCCTAGGAAGCCGCACCCGGACCTTCCGCTTGTGCGCGATCCTCGCGACCGTTGGTGCGAGTATCACTCCACCGTTGATTATCGCACTGGCGATAGTCCAGACGATCATCAACGCGCGGTAGCAGCAGCTTTCCAGGAGGAGCAAGGTTGTTCCACTGACCGGTGGAAAGAGTTTGATCCTCCTGGGGGCTTTCTTTATCAAGGGAGGGTTCCCCTCGGCCGGGGTGTACATTTCTCTACCAAGAAATTCGAACATGGCATCGCATTCTGGGGTTTTCCGTTTTGTCGGCGTCTGGGTGCTGGACGAGTCGCTGCATCTTCCCTGAACCGGGAAGTTGATCAGGAGTTGGCTGGTGAGCCCTGTTCAGGCAGGGAGTTCTGGCCGCCAAATCGACATGCTGCTCCCAAGAGACCCGGCACCACGGTTGAAAATGGCCCTCGATTGCTGTGTCGTGGGGGACGTGTAGAAGCAACCTTCCCGCGGCCGCGTCGATGATGGCGAGCTCACCGCTGGTGGTCAAGTCGTACAGGAGACGGCGCCTCCGGTCGAGGCCTGGGACTCAAGCGCGGCACGCCCTGACCGCTTCGTCGGCCAGTGCAGCCGAGTGTGCGATCCCTCACAAGGATGATGAGATACCGCGACCGGGGCGCCGCGCCCACCGTCTGTCTACACGCTGGATGGGCGTGGCCGTTCATAGGTGAGCTGCCACAGTCTGGCGTCCTTCACCAGCGGGTCGGCGTCGACCAGCTTCCCCGGCCCGATCAGGTGTGCGGATTCGTCGAGCAGCGCGCCCAGCAGCGGCCACACCAGCCAGGCGATCCGCCGGTGCTGGGCGAGGAAGCGGTCATCGTCCGGGCCGGCGAGGTGGGGCGGGATGGAGGCGCGGATGTCCTGCTCGGACCAGGCCACGGTGGGCTGGTCGGCATGCACGATCACCGGGACGAGCTGATCCCACCCGCGCCCGAGGTCGACCAGGAACCGCAGCTCCGTGCGATCCGTCGCGGTGTCGTGCTCCAAGTGGATGTAAGTGCCGTACACCCAGTTGGGTGCGCCCTCGTCGTTGGGGACGGGCGTCACCAGGTAGTAGCACGCGCCGCCCAGCATTTCCAGGAGCCGCGGGCGGGAGATGGGCAGGTGAACGTCCTCCGGTCGGGCGGACGGGGGAGCGGGCACGGCGGCGTCGGCGACGTCGGCCGAGGGGGTGACGATGTGGCGGCCGACGAGCTCCCATTGGGCTACGGCCGCTACGCGGGCGATGTCGCCTGCGACGCTCGGGCCGCGGCCGTGGCGTTGCACGAGCGCGGCAGCGGCGCCCATCGGCAGCCAGCACCATTCGGGCCAGGTCGGCATGGAGGGGCGGCCGCGGTCACCGGCCATGATCTTGAGAGTGCGCAGGGCGGTGGGGTAGCGGCATTGCAGTTCGCCGACGTGCCCGGCGATGCGGGCGGCGGCCTGCGTGGTCAGTGTGTCGCGGGGATCGGACATGGCGGTCTGAGGCATCGAACAGTGTTCCTTGAACATGACGGAGGTGCCGCACGTCAAAAGGGCGTGCAGCGTCCTATGTGTTTCCATCCTCAGCCCCGAGGGACTGCCGCTTCTTGCCCGCCGTGGCGGGTCGGCAGACAGAGTCTGCCGACGATTCAACTTTGCGAGACGACCATAGCCGAGGGCGCCGACAGAACGAGGAGATCCCAGTGCTCTTGTCGGGAGGGCCGGGTCGACGCAGGCACTGGGGGCGCCTGTCGGGCGTCGACGTGCTGCCCGTGTGGCAGACCTCCGATAGCGGTGTCCTGTCCATCAGAGGCGATCGGCTTGTGCACGTATTCAGCGAAGGCGCCGGGGCCTCCCCCGGGCCGGCCGAAGCCGCGGAGTGCGCGTGCCCATTCGCCGCAGCCGGCGGTGTGCTGCCATCTCACCAACCGATACCAGACACGATGGCGCGCGATACCGCCGCGCGAGTATGGTGAAGGCATGGCCATGACCATTCGCTTCACCGATGAAGAAACCGAGCAGCTTCGCCAGCAGGCCGCTGAAGAAGGCGTGGCCATGGCAGAGGTTGTGCGCCGGGCCGTCACCGAACGCATCAAACGACAGTCTGTGCTCAACAGGCTCCGGGAAGCCTGGGGCACCCCCCCAGATGAACACATAGAACGCGCTGCAGCCTCACTGAACATCGACCCGGACCGCGCCGCCGAACTCCTCGGCGTCACCCGGCACCGAGCCGCCTCCTAACAGGTCGTCGCCCGTGCCCGCCCCCCACACGTTCGGAGCGTCCGGACGCATCCTTGACACGTCCGCACTCGCGCAAGCCGCCACCGGCAAAAGCATCTACGCTCGCACCCTCATCGAGTTGGCGCTCGCTTCCGGGACCAACACGCTCCTCATCCCCGTCACCGCCTACATACCGGCCCTCGCCGACATCCCGCAGGATCTGCGCTGGACGCTGATGATTCTTACCACCAGCCCCGGAGTGCACCTGGACTTGATTGACGACCGCGAAAAAGCACACGAGATCGCCGACCTCGGCGCCCCCGACCCAGCTCTTGCGCACGTCGCTTGGTGCGGCCTTCAGTACGGCTGGCCGCTCGTCACCGACCGCGGACCTGATCTCCTGCGGGTCTCCCCTGATCTGCACATCGAGTCGCTGCCCTGAACCAGGCTCGCGTAGTGCGGCGGCTTTGACGTTATGGTGCCTATTGTCCGAATCCATGCCGGCGGGGCCGCAGCGCTGTTGTTCCTACGCGCCGCGCACGGCCGGCCCGCCGCCGTCGCCGTGCAGGACCTGCTCTGCACCGATCACGACTCGGTGGTCGGCGCTGATCAATTCGAGGCGCAGCGAGCCGCCGGCGCCCCTGCAGCGCGGGGTGCGGTTCTGCATGGCGTTCACTGCCCTCCTGACGACGGCTGTGGGCATCACCTGGTACGGGCCTGCCAAGGAAGAGCTGAAAATTGAGGTGGTCCTTCCGGGCGGCGTCCGTTGCGGCGAAGTGGTCCGGATACAGGCGGGAAGACTGACCTTCGAAGACCGACAGGGGTGAGACGACCGTGAGCCTCCAGCAAGCCGACGGGATCAAGCCCGTGGATTCCTGCACAAGAGCCCTCGAGAAGAACTCGTAACACGCATCAAGATATGCACGCCACGTCCCTTCGTGTCGCGTGTTGAACTGCGCGGCTCGGAGGGCTTCGTCGTCCAGTTCGTAAGTCTGCAAAGGGTTTGAGCCTTGAGGAGGCCCGTAACATCGAACCTCGTCGATGGAACTTTCAGGGACGGCCTCGCCCCTCGAGGTGGGGGCCGCCAAGCTGCTGCAGCGATCGAAGCCGAGTTGCAGACTGGGTCGGAAGCGGCTCCCGCACTGCTGAACGGCATGGTCGTCGTGACGGCTTCCTGAGATGGGCGACAATCGAGGCCAGGCGCGACCGCACATCCGGCACTCCATCAGGAAGGCGTTGCCTCGTGTCCCTCCCCTCGCCGTACGGCATTACCTCTGGGCTTGATCCGGTTTGACGGACATCCGAGATCAGGGGCTTGTCCCCGGAAGGATGTCCATGATGGAGAGCATGGGGAAGAAGAAGCCGCGTCCTCGCCGCTCGTTCACGCCGGAGTTCAAAGCCGAGATCGTCGAGCTGTGCCAGCGCGGTGACCGCTCGGTCGGGCAGGTAGCCAAGGACTTCGACCTGACCGAGACCGCGGTGCGCCAATGGATCCGCCAGGCCGAGGTCGACGCCGGTCAACGGGACGGGCTGACCAGCAGCGAACGCCAGGAACTGGAGGCGTTGCGGCGGGAGAACCGGCGGCTGCGTGAGGACGTCGACGTCCTCAAGCGAGCGACGGCTTTCTTCGCCAAGGAGACCCGGTGAACGTGCACCCGTTCATCGAGGCGGAAAAGCAGGACGGCCACAGCGTCAAACGGGCCTGTGAGCTGCTGAGAGTCTCCCGTGCCGCCTTCTACGCCCGCCGCAGTGGCGTGCCCGGGCCCCGCGCGATGCGCGACCGGGAGCTGGCCAACCGCATCACCGAGGTGCACGCGCGCTCACGAGGCAGCTACGGCGCGCCGCGCGTGCATGCGCAGCTGCAGCGAGACGGGCAGCAGTGTGGCCGGCGGCGGGTGGCCCGGCTCATGCGCGCGCTCGGCCTGACCGGCCGGCACCGGCGCCGCCGGCAGCAGACCACCATCCCCGACCCGAACGCCGAGGCCCGACCGGACCTGATCGGCCGTGACTTCACGCCCGATGCAGCCGCCGTCGATACCCGCTGGTGCGGCGACATCACGTATATTCCGACCGAGGAGGGCTGGCTGTATCTGGCCACCGTCATCGACATCGCCTCACGCCGGGTGGTCGGCTGGGCGACGGCCGACCACCTGCGCACCGACCTGGTCGCCAAGGCCCTGCGCCAGGCCTGTGCACGCCGCCGCCCCACCGGGCCGGTGATCTTTCACTCGGACAGGGGCTGTCAGTACACCAGCGCCGCCTACGCCGCCCTGGCTGAACGGCTCGGGGTGCGGCTGTCGGTCGGACGCACCGGCCAATCCCTCTTAACCGGCTAATACGAATGTTTCCCCAGGTCAGCGACACACCGTGATCTGCTACCTGCTGGCCGGATGGGGTCATCGCAGGTACATCTGTTCTCATGATCGAACAAGGACTCCGGCTCGAAGCGCGTGAGGGTAGCTGGATGCTGGCCGGACCGTCCGCCGAGCAGTTCGTCGTGGTCGATGAGTATCTGGCGTATCTGGCAGACCGGAACTACTCGCCCAAGACCGTCCGCGCTTACGGCTATGACCTGCTGGCATTCTGCCGCTGGCTGGCGACCGAGGACGTGTCGCTGGGCGAGGTGACGACCGAGACGCTGCTGAAGTTCTTGCACGCCTGTCGGGAGGCCAAGGTTCCCGGGCGTCGCGGCGGCCCGAACGTCGTCACCTTGTCGGGCCGTCGGATGGATCAGTACGCCGCCACGACGATCAACCGGCGGCTGGCGGCCATCTCGGGGCTGTTCACGTTCGTCACGATGCGCGACCCGGAGTCCATCAACCCGGTCCCGAAAGGACGCGAGGCGCGCTGGCGGGTGGCCGGCGAGCGGTCCGGGATGCTCGCGCACACGATCCGCCGTCCGAAGAATCGCTCCTCGCTACGACTGCGCGAGCCCCGGCGCCTGCCCAAAGCGCTGTCCCAGACCCAGGCGGCCGACCTGCTGGCCAGCTTCCACACCTGGCGAGACCGAGCGATCGCGGGCCTGATGCTGTATTGCGGGCTGCGCTCTGCCGAGGTGCTCGGCTTGAACGTCGCCGACGCCGACATCGGTGGCCGCTGGGCGAGCGTGATCGGCAAAGGCGATCGGCAGCGGCGCGTCCCATTGGACGCCGACGTCGCCTCGGTCATCCAGGTATATCTGCTGGCTGAGCGTCCCGAGTCGACCGAGCAGCGGCTGTTCCTGGTGGCCAAGGGCCCCAACCGGGGACGACCGCTCACGGCGGCCGGGCTGCGCACGATCTTCCGCTATCACCGCGCCGTCAGCGGGATCACCGCTGGTCATCCCCACGCGCTGCGGCACACCTTCGGCACCGCACTGGCCGAAGCCGGAGTCGACCTGGCGGTGATGCAGGCGTTGCTCGGTCACGCGCACGTCGACACCACCGCCCGCTATATCCATCTGGCACCCGCCCACGTGAAAGCCGAGTTCGATGCCGCACGCAGCCGCATCCGCGCCCAGCACTAGCCTGCACGCCGATTACCTGGACTATCTGCAGCGGACCGGGCGAGGCAACCGTCCCTATCAGCAGGCCGCGCGAGTGTTCTTCGAGCGTTGGCCCGACCCCGGGTGCTGGGCCGCCGAGCCGTTGGAGATCCGCTTGTCGGCTGATGCGCACACTCGGCCGATCATCACCTTCCTCATGCTGCACCGCGGACTACGACCCGGCTACGACTACCTGCTGGAACGCAAACTGTCCACGTTCTGGCGAGAGATCGAGGACTCGCCCATCGCTGCGGGAGTGCAGCGCTTCATGACCACCGCCGAGGACCTCGGCTTCTCCTTGCGCGTGCGTCTGGCCACCGGCTCTCAGGTGCCGGCCCGGCTACTCATCCAGGCCGGACGCCCTCTGGAGCAGCTCACCTTGGACGATCTGGAAGAGTTCGCCGCCGCCTGCGTCGCCCGCAGCGCCCGCACCGGCAAGGACCACCGCCACTACCTGTCCGCGCTCAGCAACGCCCAGCGGGTCCTGTTCCACCTGGGCATTATCGACACGCTGCCGAGGATGGGCGGGCCGGTCCCCTTCGAGCAGCGGCTGGCCGAGGTGGCAGAACCGATCCGCACCACGATGATCGCCTACCTGGAACGCAAGCGCGCCACCTGTCAGCCCAAGACCGTCTCCGCGATCGCCACCCGGCTCAAACACTTCGGCCTCTTCCTCACCCACATCGATCCCGGACTCACCTCGATCGCCAAGCTGGACCGCCAGCGTCACATCGAGCCCTACCTCACCGCCCTGGTCGACGCCGTCAACCCCAAGAACGGCGAAGTCATCACCGTCGCCGACCGCTCCCGCCGGGTGATCGCGCTGACCGGCTTCCTCACCGACATCACCGAGTGGGGCTGGGCCGAGGCGCCCGCCCGCAAGCTGGTGTTCCGTGATGACAACCCCAAGCTCCCGCAGGTGCTGCCCCGCTACCTGCCCGTCGATGCCGATCGCCGCCTGACCGAAGAGCTCCGCGACCGTCCCGGCAACCAACTGGCCGCCTGCGCCCTAAGGTTGCAACGCGCCTGCGGGCTACGCATCGGAGAACTTCTGGACCTGGAACTCGACTGCGTCCATGAGGTTCCCGGCCACGGCAGCTGGCTGAAGATCGGCCTCGGGAAGCTGGAGACCGAACGCATGGTCCCCCTCGATGAAGAGATCCTCGACCTGATCGACCGCACCATCGAGCTCCGAACGCATGGCAGACCCATGCCGCATCCCCGCTACCGACGTCCGGCTCAGTTCCTGTTCACCCACCACGGACGCCGCCTCGGCCAAGGCGCCATCCGCGCCGAACTCGATCGCGCCGCTCAGCAAGCCGGGCTCGGTCGCATCACCTCCCACCAGCTTCGCCACACCTACGCCACGGCCCTGGTGAACGCCGGGGTCTCGTTGCAGGCGTTGATGGCGTTGCTCGGACACGCCTCCGCTGAAATGAGCTTGCGCTATGGACGACTGTTCGACACCACCGTCCGCTCCGAATACGAACGAGCCCTCGACCTGGCCAAACAACAAGCCCGCACCCCGGCCCCCGGCCGTGTCCACCTGCCCCTGGCCGACATCACCGGCGGCAAGGACTGGAAGGACACCCCACTGATCAAATCCAGAATGGCCGGCGGCTTCTGCCTACGCGCACCCGCCCAAGGCGCCTGCATCTACGCCAACATCTGGGAACACTGCCCCAGCTTCCACACCGAACCTAGCTCGTTGCCCATCCTCGCCGCCCAGCGTGTCGACGCAGACGCGCTTGCCCAAGACGCCGAGAATCGAGGCTGGATCGCCGAAGCCGAACGACACCGCCGGCTCATCACCCGACTCGACCATCTGATCAGCGAGGCCCACGCCGGATGACCAGCAGCGACACCCTCCACCGCGTCGAGAAGGCATGCGCCCAGCTCCGCCGCGACGGCCAACCCGTCACCTTCATCGCCGTCGCCCACCTCACCGGGCTAGGCCGCACCAGCCTCTACCGCAGCCCCAGCCTCCGCGCCGTCATCGAGGAAAACCGCCGCCGCGCCGCCACCAACGGCACCCTCACCGGCCTCCTCGAGGAAATACGAAACCTCCAAACCGCCCTGGAAGCCGTCGCTGCACGCGTCCGGCGCCACGAAGAGCAACTCCGCCGACTTACTACTCGGGTGAGCTGAAAGCGTTAACCGGCCAACGCCCAGAACCGGCTTCATTAGCCGGATAATGCTGGGACAACGCACTGGCCGAGTCGTTCTTCGCCACCCTCAAGGGCGAACTCCTCGACACCCAGCCCTGGCCCACCCGCGCCGCCGCCCGCAGCGCGATCTTCGAGTTCATCGAGGGACCCTGTTGCTCAATTGGGTGGCATCGTTCGGCGTCGGGTGCTGATCATCTGTTGGATGATCTTCGCTGCGGCGTTCCCCCCTCTGTCATCGCCGCAGGATGAGGTGAGCGGTGTCGATGCAGGCGCGTCCGTGGCCGCAGGTGCCCGAACTGACGGCGGCCGTGGCGCAGGCAGCATTTCCCAAGGGTTGTCTGGCGATGCGGGTGCGCGACGAACTGGGGATGCTGTTCGCGGATGAGGAGTTCGCCTCCGCGTTCGGACGGCGGGGACGTCCCGGGATATCGCCTGGTCAGCTGGCTTTGGTGTCGGTGATGCAGTTTGCCGAGAACCTCACCGACCGCCAGGCGGCGCACGCGGTGCGATCTCGGATCGACTGGAAATATCTGCTGGGGCTGGAACTGTCGGATGCGGGATTCGACTTCACCGTGCTCAGCGGTTTCCGAGATCGTCTGCTCCATCATGGGCTGGAGATGAAGGTCTTGGATGTGATGTTGGCGAAGTTGGCCGAACGAGGCTTGGTCGCCTCCGGTGGTCGGCAACGCAGCGATTCCACCCATGTGCTGGGTGCGGTGCGCATTCTCAACAGGCTGGAATTTGTCGGTGAGACGCTGCGGGCCGGGCTGGAAGCACTGGCCGCGGCCGCGCCGCAATGGCTCATCGCCCATGTCGAGCCGCGCTGGATCGAGGAGTATGGATCCAGGACAGAGGCCTATCGGCTCCCGCGCGAGGAGGATGAACGCGCTGCGTTGGCTCGGCGGATCGGGGCCGACGGGTACCGGCTGCTGGAGGCAGTTCACAGCGTCGATGCGCCGCGATGGCTGCGCCAGATCAGCGCAGTGGACACGTTACGGACGGTGTGGATCCAGCAGTTCCAGCGCACCACGGGGACCGACGGCGGCCGGGAGGTGATCTGGCGCAAGGGCGACGACCTTCCACCGGGACGAGATCTGGTGAGCTCGCCTTATGACGTCCAGGCCCGTTACGCGATCAAACGCGGATCCAGTTGGACGGGCTATAAGGTCCATCTCACTGAGACGTGTGACGGTCCTGCTCTCGGCCGGCCGCATCTGATCACGAACGTGGTCACTACCGACGCCACGGTTCCCGACGTGCAGGTGACCGAGCAAATCCATGCCGATCTGCACGCCAGGCGCATGTTGCCCGGCGAGCACGTCGTGGATGCCGGCTACACCTCCGCTGGCCTGCTGGTGGCCTCAGCGCGTGATCATGGGGTGACCTTGCTGGGACCGGTACGGCCCGACACCACCCGGCAAGCCGGACTCGCTGCCGGCTATGGCGTGAGCGCTTTCACCATCGACTGGGACGCCCGCCAGGCCACATGCCCGCAAGGACAGGCCAGCCGGTACTGGACCGAGGGCCGCGACAAGGGCGGGTTGCCAGCGATCCGGATCCGCTTCGCCGCCGCCACCTGCCACCCATGCCCGAGCCGTGAGCAGTGCACCAGTTCGTTGCGCTACGGTCGCCAACTGACCATCCGTCCACGCCAGGAGCATCAAGTGCTCCAACAGATCCGTGTCGATCAGGCCACTGACGAGTGGCAGATGCGGTATGCGGTCCGCTCTGGCGTCGAAGGCACCATCCACCAGGCCGTTGCCACCACGGGGGCCCGCCGAACCCGCTACATCGGCCTGGCCAAGACCCGCCTTGCGCATGTGTTTACCGCCGCCGCTATCAACATGATTCGGCTCGACGCCTGGTGGACGGCAGCCCCGCTCGCCCGCACCAGAATCTCCCACCTCGCTGCTCTTGACCTGGCACTGACTGCCTGAACGGAATTGGGCAACAGGGTCATCGAGGGCTGGTACAACCTGCACCGCTTGCACAGCAGCCTGGACTACCGTAGCCCCGCTGACTTCGAGGCCACCGCGGCCTGAACACCACAAAGAGGGTGTCCGTCAAAGCGGAACAAGCTCAATACTGGATGTCGTGGGCAATGTGGAGACCAATGTGAGGGTTTTGCCCTGCGCATATGCTGCCCTGCAGACGATCGTGGCCAGGAGAGGGCTCTCGCGCGATGAGACGGTCCGCCGACTGCTGAGCGAGTATGTCGAGCGGCAGGAGCACCTGGATCCCGAAGAGCGGCTCACTCACGTCTCAACGGTGCTGCGCTATCCGCTCCCTGCCTTCTGGCCCAAGGCGCCGAGGCCGGATCGACCGCTGCGGCTGCGGTTGCCTTCCGACCTTGGGCCGCGAGCCCGTGCGGTCTCCCTTCGTCTTGCGGGCCAGTCGCCTCGAGCCCACCGCGACTATCAGAGCCGGTCGCTGACCGATGCGGTGATGACTGCGATCGCTGTCGAGGAGCCGTTCGTCGATGAGGTCCTCGACGGTCTGCTGCCGCTGCTGCGGCACGGCTCAGCCCGCGGGTTGTGGTATCTGGCCGTCGCGGCCACGAGCACCGCGCCGGAGCTGGCCGTGCTCACCAAAGCCGAGATCCTGAGGGCGACCGGACCCGGAAGCCCTCCCAGAACCTCTCAGGAGGAGCGGCTGCTGCTGGTTGCGGAGGCGCTGGAACAGGAGGTGGCCTGGCATGGGTCGGTGCGCTTCCAGGTGGCCGCGAACATCGCCCGTGACCTTCTGACCGGCCCAAACGCCGCCCAGAACGAGAAGATGCTGCACCAGCAGGGACAGCAGTGGGAAAGACTCCTGGTGGACCTGCGTGATGGCGGCACGGCCCGGGCCCGATACCGCGCCGGAGTGATCGAGGCGAGTGGGGTCGGACGCGGCGCCACCGCGGTATGGCGGGCCGAGCGCCTCGTGGAAAGCCAGAATTTCGCGGACTGGTTGATCAACGCATCGGTGGATCATCCGGTTAAGCGGAAAATCCGGCCACCGGGCTGGATCACGCGGCTGCCAGCGCACTGGCACGGCCGGAGGGTCGCAGCCGCCGCGCCGGCGCCCGAACCGTACGCGGGCTGGTTGGCCAACGGGCGGGTCCTTGCCTTCCGGCATCAGGAGCGGCACGTGGTCTGGCCTCTGATCCCTACTCCAGGCCGTCCGGGATTGGCGCCGGTCCCCGGGATCGAGCCGGTCCTCCGCGCCGCCTCCAAGGTCCGCGCGGACCAGCTCGTGGCGTTCATCGAAGCCATCTTGATCGACTGGAGCGGTGAGGACGACCCCTTCGGGATCGGAGACGAACATCCCGAGTTCGATATGAGGCTCCGCCTCCCGGTCGACAAGGCCCACGAGTTCGGGTTCCTCGACGCCCTGGAGAAGCGGCGCGC
This sequence comes from Nonomuraea sp. NPDC049400, assembly GCF_044466425.1. Classification (NCBI taxonomy): domain Bacteria; kingdom Bacillati; phylum Actinomycetota; class Actinomycetes; order Streptosporangiales; family Streptosporangiaceae; genus Nonomuraea; species Nonomuraea sp. NPDC049400. Next base: position 27,269 of record NZ_JBITMP010000075.1, on the reverse strand, counting down.
GATGACCGACGCCCGCGCAGCGACCCTGCGCTCGATGACCGACATCATCAAGTCGATTCCCAGCTCCGAACCCGGGTTGCGGCGCAGACTGGAAGAGGCGTATGGCAACACGCGCCAGTTTGGGCGCATCGCCCGGGATGCTAGAAAGATCTGGGGTGTTAGGTTCAACTTCACCGTCACCCAGGCGTGGTGGTACTGGCCGGGCGGCTCGGTAGCCGACGCGCTGACCGCGGGAAACCGCCCTGACCTTGTGGAGTGCCTCGCCGGCTGGGCGTTCAGGCAAAGCTCTCTGATCTTGGAGCTGGTCATGCGGAGAGCATGGGACGACGCGTTCAACGACTACAGAGACGTCAGCGTGTGACATCCACCGTTACCCAGCCTCCCGGTCACTTCCGCTGAACTGGATCCAGGCCCGCGCAGGAGAGCCCGGGCACCCGAGATCCGCGTACGAGCTCGTACGCCCGGTAGAGGAGTTCGCATGCAGCCCGGAACCCGAATGGTCGCGTCCTCGGCCATGGCCGGCATCGGCGGTGTGGCCACTGCGTTGGCCGGGGCACCGTGGTGGATCACCGTGGGGGCCTACGGCTGCTTCGCCCTCGTCCTCATAGTCATGGTGGTCCAGACGATCTTCCCGCAGGAGTCGGCTGATCGTCTGGAGTGGTGGCGTGACCACCGCCGCCACCAGCGCCTGGCCGCCCACAAGAACGCGGTCGGCACGAAGCCACCGCACCGCACTGCGTCGTGAACTCCGCCCGACTTCCAGAACACGGTTCTGGTGATGATGAAGATCCGCCAGCTCAAGGCTCCTCCGCCAGCTGAGCTGCTGGTCCGCCGGCTGAAGCACTCAGTCGCAGCGGTCCAATGTGCGCGCGGCCGCAGCCCGTACCTCATGTCAACAACTCGTTGACATGAGGTACGTAAGAGGGTGGCGCGTCCCTTGGGAAACGGCTACCGTGATGGCACGGCCACGCGGAGATGGCCGAAGCCCGCCTTGGGTGCCCATGACCCCTGGCATTGGGGCGAAGGTGCCCGTCCTTCTCGGTGAGAAGGTACAGCCTGGCATCAGCCGCGAGTGATTCACCGAACGCTGCCCCTATGGCAGCGTCGAACGCCGTGCCGTCGCCTGTACTTCTTCGTGGTGATCGCGCACCGGTCATGGGCTGGTCGCGCGAGGAAGGCTCGGTCATGACCACCCACCACACCCACGAGGACGCTGCCGCCCAGACCTGCCTGACCGGCGCCGCTGACACCCCATCCGGTAGGGCGACCCGACCCGGACGGCGGCGGCGGACCCTCGCGCACAGCGCCACCCAGTTGCGCCGCGCCTTGGACTTCACTGAAGATCAGTTCAGCCGTTGCCGCGCGGCTGGCTTGATCCCCGACCCTGACCTCAAGACGCCCAGGTGGAGCGGCCCGAAAGTCGACGAGCTCGTCGCTGACCGCGAGCGGCTGCTGGAGGCCATTCCCGACGACTTCGCCGACAACGAGCTGCGCGCCGCGCTCGGCCTGGACTACGGGGCCTGGCGGCGCGGCCGCGACGCCGCGGTGATCCCGGACCCGGACCGGCCGCCGTACTGGACCCGTGTCTTGGCCCGGCAGCTCCTTGCCGACCGCGACCTGGTGGCGCGGATCCCGCCACAGCCGCTCGGAGCGCGTCGCTGCGCCGAGCGCCTGGCCGCCGCGACCGGACTGCAGGTGCAGGCGGACGACATCACCGAGCTTGCCGAGCGGGGCATGCTCGCGCCGGTGGGCGAGTACGAGGGCTGGCCGTTGTACGACCCGGACGCAGCGGCCGGCCTGGCCGAAGGGCCCGACAGCCCGCTCGCCGCGGTGGTCGCCGCACGCCAGGCGTGGCTGGCCGATTCGATCAACCCAGGCGATGCTGCCGCGTGGCTTGGCTAGACAGAAGCCGAGCTCGCCAGCCAGGCAGCCCACCACGGTATGCGGCTCTGTCGCTTCGACCGTTACGCCCGCGCCGACATCGCTACGCTCGCCGGCGACGAGTCTCTGGTGGATGAGGTGCGCCGCGCCCGGCTGCTGGGCCCCACCCTCGCGGCCGAGCACTTGGACATTCGCCGCATCGACCTCGATCACCTGGTAGCGGCTGGCTGGCTCGCCCCCGCCCGGCACGAGCTGCGCGAACTGCGCGGCCACAGCGGCCGCCGCTTCAAGGACATCACGGTGCCGGTGTTCACCCTCGGCGCCCTGGAAGATGTGCTGACGTGCCCGGGGTGGACTGGGAAGCTGTCCGCGCGGTGCGGCTGGGCCGCCCCTCGGCATTGCGCGAGTACACCCCGCTACCGATCAGCCGCGCCACCGCGATCCGGGGGTTCGCCGCCGACCTGGCCACCGAGCACCAGATCGAGGTGTGGCCGCGCTGGCAGCCCCTCGAGGACGTGTGGGTCCTGGACTGGGAACCCGGCAGCGACGGCACCCCCACCGCCGAGCAGGTCCAGCAAGCACTGCTCGCCCACCCGGCTGCCGCCCGGCACGCCGAGCACGTGCGGCTGTCCAGCGAGATCGGCGACGTGATCAGCTGGGCCCGGCGCATGCGCCAGCCCGGCCAGGCGGTCATCGTCGACTGCGAGACCACGGACCTGGACGGTGTGATCATCGAAATCGCCGTTCTGGCCGCCGACGGCTCGGGCCGGCTCCTGCTGGACACGCTCGTCAACCCGGGCGACGCGTCGATTAGCGCCGAAGCCCAGGCCGTGCACGGGATCAGCGCGGCCGACCTGCGCGGCGCCCCCACCTGGGAACAGGTCCTGCCTCGCTTCCTGGACGCGGCCGGCCAGGCAACGATCTTGGCCTACAACGCCGACTTGGACCGCGGCCGCGTGGCCGCCACCCAGCGGGCCAGCGGACTTGATCCCGCACAGCTACCCACGCGGAGCCGGTGGGCCTGCCTGATGCAGGCGCTGACGGTGTGGCGGCGCAGTCACTGGTGGCTACCACTGGGCGGCGCCCACCGTGCTGCGGGCGATGCCCGTGAAGCCGACCGCGTGCTGGCCACCCTCTGCGTTCCCCGAGAGTTCGCGAATTCTGAAGGACGGTCTGGCCGGAACTTGCGGTGAGAGACGGACCTTGGCGGGTGCCAGGGCCTTGGGTTCGTGAACCTGGGGTGGTTGGAGCGCGCCGCAACCGTCGCCCGAGCCGGTCAACCTCCAGCAGTGCTGGCTGAGCGGGCCGGCGCCCGCAAGCGCGGCCGCCATGGCGGGCGGCCGCGGGTTTTCGACAACGACATGATCGGTTATGCGCTGTCGTTGCCCGAGCGCGGCGTCGCCGACATCGCCTGCAAGCTGGTTGTCCCCACGGCCAAGAACAAGGGCAAGCATCCCTAGGAGGCCAGCGCCCGGTGAAGCGTCACCGGGCCCACACATTTCAAGGCAGCAGGATGGTGCCCATGCCCAGCAGGGCGCAGATGCCCAGGATGCGCAGCATCGGCCACTTGAGGACGAACGTCATGATCAATGCGGCCACGGTGATCGCCGCGGCGATCGGGCTGATGGTGCCGAGCTCCGGGAGTTGGATCGCGAACGGCCCCCACGCCCACGCGAACGTGCGTGCGAACAGGGTGTGCTCGGCGAAGTACAGCGCCAGGTTGGCAATGACGCCGACGACCGCGGCGGTGATTCCGGTCAGCGCGGCGCTGATGGCGGTGTTGTGGCGCAGCCGCTCCACGTAGGGGGCGCCGAGGAAGATGAACAGGAAGCACGGCACGAAGGTGACCCAGGTGGTCAGCAAAGCACCGAGCAGCGCGCCGGCCCACGGGGTCAACGCGCCGGGGTCGCGGTAGGCGCCGAGGAAGGCGACGAACTGCACCACCATGATGAGCGGCCCTGGCGTGGTCTCGGCCAGGGCCAGGCCCCGTACCATCTCCCCGGGCGTGAGCCAGGCATAAGTCTCGACGGCGCGCTGGGCGACGAAGGCGAGCACGGCGTACGCACCGCCGAAGGTGACCAGGGCGGTGCCGGAGAAGAACAGCCCCTGGGTGGTGAAGACGCTGTCGGTGCCCAGGAACAATGCGACTGCGGCCACCGGCAGCCACCACGCGGCCAGCCCGACCGCGAGGATCTTCCCCGCGCTGCGCCAGCTCGGCTGAGCGTGGTGCAGGGCGTCATCAGAGATCAGCGGCGCGGGCCCGCCGTCGCCGCCGTGCCCGTTGCCCTTGGTGAAGATGCGGGGGGCCACCCGGTGCACGGTCCATCCGACGAGCGCGGCGACGGCGATGACGACGGGGAACGGCACGCCGAACAGCGCGAGCGCGGCGAAGGCGGCCACCGCGACGGCGACAAACAGCGGGTGGGTGAGGGAGCGTTTCGCGACCCGGATGACGGCCTGGGCGACGATGGCCAGCACCGCCGGGGCGATCCCGGCGAACAGCGCGGTCACCACGGTGGTGTCCCGCCAGATGACGTAGACGGCCGACAGCGCCAGCAGCGCGAGCATGCCGGGCAGCACGAACAGGGTGCCCGCCACCAGGCCGCCGCGGGTGCCGTTCAGCAGCCAGCCGACATAGATGGCCAACTGCTGAGCCTCTGGGCCGGGCAGCAGCATGCAGTAGTTGAGCGCGTGGTTGAAGCGCTGCTGGCCAATCCAGCGCTTCTCCTCCACCAAGGTGCGCTGCATCACGGCGATCTGCCCGGCCGGGCCGCCGAACGTCTGCAGCGAGATCACAAACCAGGCCCGCACGGCCTGCCGGAACGGGATCACATCACGGGTTACGTCGGTTGTCATGACGGGCCTCATCAGGGGAATGCTGGTCGGTGGGCAGACGGACGGACCGGAAGATCCGCCACAGGGTCAGGTCGTAGCCGGTCTTGGCGGCTCCGGCGATCATGAAGGGCAGCGCCGCCCCGAGCGGGAACAGCAGCCCGGCCAGGGCTGGTCCGGCCGGGCGGGTCAGGTAGCGGGCGGTGTTGGTGACGGCGGCCGCCGCGGTTCGTTCCTCGGGCGGCACGAGGGCCATCACGTAGGCCTGCCGGGTGGGCACGTCCATCTGCGACAGGCACGCCCGGCCCAGCAGCAGCGCGATCGCGGCGGGCAGGCCGGGTGCCAGCGGCACGGCGGCCAGTAGCAGGTTGGACGGGATGTGGGTGAACACCATCGTGCGCAGCAGCCCGACGCGGGCCGCCACCAGCGGCGCGGCCAGCAGGGAGGCCGTTTGCAGCACGCCCAGCACGGCGAAGGTGAGGCCGATCGTGCGGGTCGTGGCCGCGTGCTGGAGGCTCAGCCAGTAGCCGAGATAGGCCTGGACCACGAATCCGCCGGCAAGGCTGTCAACGGCGAACAGTGCGGCCAGCCGGGCCACCGGGCCGCGGGAGCGGGCCAGCAGCCGCGGGCGAGGAACACCGGGCAGCCTCGCCGGCGCTTCGACGGAGCCGGGCAGGCGCGCGGCCAGCAGGGCGCCGGTAAAGCCGGCTGCCGCGAGCACGCCGCCGAGCAGCCGCCGATCGGCCGGCAGCGCACCCAGCAGCGCACCGGCCGTCCCGGCGACCGCCGCGACCGCGTTGTACAGGCCGAACCCGCGGACCACCTCGCGCTGCGGGCGGCCGGTGCCGGCCAGCATGACCTGCTCCAGGGTGGTGAACGGCCCTGACTCGATCACCTCCACCGACAGCGCCCCACTCATCGCCACCACGGCCAGCAGCCACCACGGGGCACCGGCGGCGATCACGAGCCCGCCGCAGGCCAGCGCCGCGTACAGGGCCGCGTACGTCCGCCGGCGGCCGAGGTCGTCGCCCCAGCGCGCCAGGACAAGGCTGCACAGCAGGCTGCCGGCCAGGATCGCCGCCAGCATCAGCCCCACCTCGGCGGGAGACAGGCCCTCCGCGCGCAAGATCGCTCCGAGCTGGACGGCCGCGACGCCGTAGCCGAGCCCGCGCACCGCCTGGGCGGCCAGCAGGACGCGCACCACGACGACGCCGTCGGTGCTGGTGCTCATGCCGGTTCGCGCCCCAGCAGCAGCGCCCGCCGGTAGAACTCATACAGCCCGTCGAAGATCGGCGCGGTGATCTGAAGGACCCGCTCGTCGTCGCAGGTCATCGACAGCCCGCGCAGGACCACGTCCAGGCCTGGGGCTTCGGGGGCGTCGAAACGCTCGTCGTCGATGTCGGCCTCGTGCACGATCTCGGCCAGCTTCCACAACACCGGATCGGCCAGGTCGTAGCGGCGCAGGATGGTCTCGAAGGAGCAGTCGCCGCCGTGGTGGGACAGCTCCGCGCCGCGCATGTCGAACGCGGTGGCGTCGGCCGGAACCTCGGCGGGATCGCCGACGAAGATAAAGGTGGCGTCGGTGTCGATGTGGCGGCGGATCAGCCAGGCGCACGCCGCCCGGTCGATGTGCACCCCGGCTCTGGTTGCCCACTTCATCCCACGGCCTCCGCTGCGATCTGCTGCGCGAGCGCGCGCACCACCCGCTGCGCGGCCTCGCGCTCGGCGGGCGGGAAGTAATCGCGCCGGCCGATCCTGCGCAGCTCGGCCTGCAGCCGCTTGACCGCCCGGCTGCGCTCCCCGGGCCGCGCCTGCGCCGCGGCCTGCGCCTGCTCGATGACCGCCCGGTACTCGGCCGCCCGCGCCCGCTGCATGCCCGCGGCGATGGCTTTCTCCTGCGTCAGGTTGCCGGGGACGGCCAGCCACACCGTGGCGGTGCCGCCCGTCTCGACGATCTCCTCGGCGATCCAGTCCAGCTGCTCGCGGGTGCGGGCGTCGGCCGGCAAGGCGACCAGCCCGTCCCCCAGCCGGGCCACGCCGAGCCGGTCCAGCTTGCGCCAGATGGTGATCCGCAGCGTGGACGGCTGGCGTGGGATGCGGTAGGCCAGCAGCACCCACTGCCCCGCTGGACCGGTCACGTCCCACCTCCACGCGCCGCACAGGCCCACCTTCCACCTACAACCAGTGTTACTGTAACCGTGGTTGCAGGATGTTGGGAAGTCAGCGGAGCGGTTCGACCGTCACGTCGTCGAAGCACGTCTGGGAGTCGGCCTTGGTCCACAAGCCGACCCGGCCGGCGGGGAAGGTGGCATCGGTGGCCCGGGAGACCAGCCGGCCATCCAGGAAGGTCTGCAGGCGCTCGCCCCGCACCTCCATGCGCAGCTCGTGCCACGTGCCCTGCCTGACCGGGGCGGTGCCATCGGCCAGGGTGCGGCGAACGCTCCCGCTGTAGCGGTAGAGGTTGACATTGCCCTCCAGGGCGTTGGCGCGGCCGATGAGGTAGTTGCCCGCGTTCTGAACGCGCACCAGCAGCCCGGCGGCCTGGTCGGTGCTGCCGGAGATCGCCTTGACCCTGGCGGAGACGGCCACGTCGCGGTAGACCTGCGGGCCGAGCGAGAGCGCCGGATAATCGGCGGTGCCGCTCTGGCACAGCGCGTGCTCTCCGCTCGGGGCGTCAGGTTCGGCGCGTACCTGCCAGCTGCCGCCGTAGACCTCGGCCCCGGCCGGCAGCCCACCGGGCGGGACGTCCTCGAAGTCGAAGCGCTGTGCCGTGCCGGTGGCCTCGCTCGCAGGGTAGACCACAGTGGGGCGGCCCCACAGGGTGAAGAACACCACTGCAGCCGCCCCGAGCACGGCCAGGACGGCCAGCAGCCACCACCAGCGCCGCCGTCTCATGCCGGTTTCACCGCACTGGCGTCGACGGCCGCGCGGAGCGCCACCGCGAGGCGGACGGCGTCGGTGTTGGCCCAAAAGTGCATGTAGAACAGACGCGGCTCGTCATCCAGGGCGTGCTGGTGCACCTCCACGATGTCGATGCCGCCGCGGCGCAGGGCTTGGATGACCTTCTGCACTTCGCCCGCGGTCATGACGAAGTCGCCGTTGATGGCGGCCTTGCCTCCGCCGGTGGGCTGGAAGTTCAGCGCGGTGTTCACCCCCATCGCCGCGTTGATCACCCGGCCGTGGGAAGTGATGGTCTCCTTGCGGGCGAAGGAGAACTTGTAGATTCCGCCGTCGTTGCTGCCCTTGGCGCCCAGCGCGGCGTCGATGCGCTGGGTGTCCAGATCGAGGGGCGGTGGCGAGGACGGCGCGGCCGGGGCCGGGGTGGCGGTCTGATCGAGCGCGGCGCGGATGGCGCGGGCGATGGCGACCGGGTCGCGGCCGGTCGCGTGCAGGTGGCTCCACCACACGTCCGGGTCATGGGCCAGCAGGTGCTTGTGCACTGCGGTCTGCGCGATGCCGCGGCGTTGCAGGGCGTCGGTCACCTTGGGCAGTTCCGGTTCGCTGACCACCAGGTCGCCCATCACCATGGTGGAGCCGTCGGCGTAGCGGGCGAAGGCGGCATAGGAGCCGAGCGCGAAGGGCGGCTTGATGCGCACGCCGTACGAGGTGACCTGCAGATCCGTGCGGGGGAAGCCGACCCTGTAGACGGTGCCGTCGGCCGACAGCTTGCCGGGGCGGCCCAGCGCGCGAGCCACCTGCTGCCAGTCGGCCTCGGTGGTCTTGACCATGTCGATCGGCTGACCCTGCGTGCCCTGACCCTGGTGCTGGTCGTGGACCTTGGTCGGCTGCGCCGCCGGGCCTGTCGTCGTCGTGCCGCAGCCGGCCACCAGGCCGCAGGCCGCCACAGCCGCCACAGCCGCCCGTCGAACGTCTGTAGTCGCTGTCATCACACCTCCCGGAACAAAGATTGGCCTCTCCTTTCGTGGTAGCGGCCGGGGATGAAGCTCAGATGAAGCCGTGCGGGGCAGGATGAATCGTTGGGTCCTTCATGGGCGCTTCATGAACGCGGGGCAGGCTGGTGGGGTGATGCGGATCCTGGTGGTGGAGGACGAGCCGAAGATGCGCTCCCTGCTGAGGCGGGCACTGGCCGAGGAGGGGCACGCCGTCGACGTGGCCGCCGACGGCGAGCAGGCGCTCGCTCTGACCGAGGTGGCCGCCTTCGACGCGGTGGTGCTGGATGTGATGCTGCCCGGCACCGATGGGTTCGAGGTCTGCGCCCGCCTGCGGCGCCGCGGCCTGTGGACGCCGGTCCTCATGCTGACCGCCCGCGATGCCGTGGCCGACCGGGTCCGCGGCCTGGACGGCGGCGCCGACGACTACCTCACCAAGCCGTTCGAGCTGGATGAGCTGTTGGCCCGGCTGCGCGTGCTGGCCCGGCGCGGGCCGGCCCCCCGCCCCACCGTGCTCCAGGCCGGCGACCTGCGCCTGGATCCGGCCACCCGCCAGGTGTGGCGCGGCACCGTCGAGATCGCCCTCACCAGCAAGGAGTACGCGCTGCTGGAAGCCCTGCTGCGCCACCCGGGGACCGTCCTGACCCGCGACATGCTGATCGAACACTGCTGGGATCTGGCCAGCCGTAGCCACTCCAACGTCATCGAGGTGCACATCCGAGCTCTGCGCGACAAGATCGACCGCCCCTTCGGCACCGCCGCCATCCAGACCGTGCGCGGGGCCGGCTACCGGCTGCGCCGCGACGGAGGCACACCCCTCCAGGAGGCGCGATGAAGCATCTGCCGCTGAGGATCCGGCTGACCGCGGTCTTCACCCTGGCCATGACGGTGGTGCTGATCGGCGCTGGCTACGCCACCTTGACCCACTTCCGCGAGGCGCAAGACGAGTCGATCCACCTCACCGCCCAGGCCGCCTACGAGGACCTGCGGGGCGAGTTGCTCACCGTGCTCCCGGCCATCCTGCTGGCCAGCACGGCCGGCGCCTACCTGCTGGCCGCCGCGGCCCTGCGCCCCGTTGAGCGGCTGCGCGCCCAAGCCGCCGCGGTCACCGAGGACACCTCTGATCCCCGGTTGGAGGTTCCGCCCAGCCGGGATGAGATCGCCCGGCTGGCCCACACCCTCAACACCATGCTCGTGCGGCTGCGCGCCGCACTGGAGCGGGAACGCCGCTTCGTCGCCGACGCCAGCCACGAACTGCGCACCCCGCTCAGCCTGCTCAAGACCGAACTCGACCTGGCCACCCGCCGCCCCCGCGACGTCGGCGAACTCACCGCGGCCCTGATCTCCGCCCGTCAGGAAACCGACCGGCTCGTGGGCATCGCCGAAGACCTCCTGCTGCTCGCCCGAGCCGACCAGGCTGCGGCCCACACCAGCGCGGTCACGCCGCTCTCCCCGCTGCTTGCCAGACTCGCCGCCCGCCATCACGGAGTATCGCTGCGCTACCCGCCGGGGCTGCAGGTCCAGATGGATCCCGTGCGGCTGGAGCGAGCCGTGACCAACCTCGTGCACAACGCGTTCCACCACGGCAAACCCCCCATCGAGATCCTCACCGAGACCACCGGCGGCCAGATCACCATCCACGTACGCGACCGCGGGCCCGGCTTCCCCGAGACCTTCCTGCCCCACGCCTTCGAACGGTTCACCCGCGCCGACCCCGCCCGCACCACCGGCGGCACCGGCCTGGGTCTGGCCCTGGTGGCCGCGATCGCCCGCAGCGCGGGCGGCCACTACGGCGCCACCAACCGCACCGACGGTGGCGCCGACGTGTGGCTCGCCTTGCCACAGCACCATGTCTCACCAGCGGAAAGCACCTGAGCCGACGCCGACGCCGTCTTTGGCCTCCGAGAGCCGGGCTCCAGCACCTCCGCCTCGAAGCCAGCCGGGCCACGTGCATGGCGAGCCGGTCCAGATCCTCCCCGCCGACGACGAGCACGCACCATCCGCCGCGATCCTCCTCCACGCGCCCCACCTGAGGCGGCACCAGCTCCCGCAGCCGGTCGGGGCGGGCCTGCACCCGCACCCGGGCGAGATACCGGTACGGCGCCTCGGTTACCGACCGCCGCACGTAGGCGACCGGATCCCGGATGCTCCCTCGCCCGGAAGCGCCAAGTCGTCGCCACCACCTCGCACATCCGGTCCAGCCGGAAGGTGCGCCAGTCGTCGCGGTCGACGCCCCCAGGCCTCAGATACCAGCGGCGGCCGGTGGCGACCATCCGCACCGGCTCGACCGTGCGCTCGCGCTCCCCGCCGTCGCGGCCGGCGTACCGGAACCGCACCCGCACGGAGTCGCGGCAGGCCCCGCGCGAGCGTCACCAGCAGCTCCGCGTCGATCTCGACCCGGGGGGCGACAAAGGGCTCGGTGGCGCCGCGCACCGCCCGCACCTCGGCACGCAGCCGGGGCGGCATCACCTCGTCGAGCTTCGCGAGCGCCCGCAGTGCCGCCTCGCCCGCCCCGGCGACCGTGCCCCCGATGCCAGCCGCAGGGGCACCGCCGTCGCGATCGCCTCCTCGTCGTCGAGGAGCAGTGACACCTGGGACGCCAACCGTGCCGCGGGTTAGGAGTCCTGGCCGGGACGGCTTCGGGTGGAGTAGTGGATGGTCTGGGCGATGATACGTCCGTTGCTGATGACGTAGCTGTCGGCACCGTTGTGGATCTCGGTCTGACTGCCTCGGGCAGTCCATTCCACCATTGCGTATGGTCCTTCGACCACGATCTGGTGATAGCGGTAGTCGGCCTCGGGCACATAGGAGCGCAGCACGTGGGTCAACGCGCGAACCCCATCGTGGCCGTAGCTGACGCCTTCGGCCGAAAGGAGAACCACCTGGGGGTGGTAATTGCGGCGCAGGTCCTCCTCCAGCGCCTTCTGCTGGCGCAGCCACAGATGATCGGCGATCACGTCGTACGCGCTGCGCTGGTGAAGCGCTTGCTCGGTCATGAGTCTGCCTTCTTGCCCTCGATGCGTAGAAGAACGGCAGCGTCGGGCCTGCGGCACGCCGCAGCCCCCCGGGGCAAGCTATATCGCTGGCTTACCACGCAGGCGGGGTAAGTAGAGAGGCGGCCGCACCCGACGCGGTGAGCGTGCCGCCTCCCGGGAAGAGGTACATGCAAGTGGGTCGGCGTTGAGGCCAGGGCCCCTGATGTGGCCATCCCGGGAGGCAGGCAGGAGCGGCGAGTAAGGGTCAGGATCGTCCCCGGCCGGTGAGGGCGTCGCGCATGCGATCCACCAGCCCGGTCCCGGGCGCGAGCAGCTTGTTGGCGGGTGGAGTGTCCGGTGCGGCGGGGTGCGGGCGGGTCGGTGCCATCTTCTTGGCCTGTTCCACTTTGCCGCCCAACTCGATGAGCTGGTCGGGCGGGCACGCTTGACGCAGCCGCGGGAACAGGTCGTTCTCCTCTTCGGCGACGTGCTGGCGGATCTGGCTCATGAGCCGCTGCAGGGTAGGCCAGAACTCGGCGTCGGCCGGCTCCAGGCCTTCCAGGTGTTTCATCGTCTGTTCGGCCTCGGCGTGCTCGGCGATCTCTTGATCGGCCAGCTTGCCACCGCCAGGCACGTGCTCGCGCACGGTCGGATACAGGTACTCCTCTTCGGCCACTGAGTGGCGGACCAGCTCGATAACGGCGCGTTCGGCCAGGGTCTTGACCTGCTCGTGAGTCTGCCCGTCGGCTTGGGCGGGGCCGCGCAGCTGCTCTAGCTCGGTGAACATCTGCTCGACCTCGCGGTGGTCGGTGACCAGTACGGCGATCACATCCTGTTCGTCCACGCTTGTGGCCTTCCTATCCGGCGAAATGTGCAGGCGGGAGGGACACATCGGCACCGCGCAGGTGGCTGTGTCCGCGGCGCCGTGTACGACCTTCCTCATTCCCACCGATAGCGGGCCAAACATGCACGATGCAGCCACGCTCGTCACGGGCGTCGGCGTCCAAATCGTCCAGCCACCGCCCGCCCTCGGCCAGGTACCGGAAGCAGATGCTGCTACCTTGCGGCAGAGTGACCACCGCGGTGTGGACACCGTGCTGGCTGCGCCGCATCGGGTGGGCGTAGGGATCCCAGTGGTTGAAGTCGCCCACGACTGAGACATGCCCCGGAATGTCGGCGGGCAGCGTGAAAGTGACATTGACCAGCCCGTCCGCGGTCGGCTCATCCTGTCGGATCACGGCGTTCTCCTACTCTCGCTTGCCGCCTCCCGCGGTCGCATCATGTCCGCGAAGCATCGCAGCGCAGGCAGCGGCACAGCGACAGCGGGCGCCGGCACGGCTTTTGTCCAGTGCACGCCGCCGCCTGTGCCGGGGCAACGCACCACAACGCCGGGCAAGCACCTCTTGATCCCCGGTTTCCGCTCACCTTGCCACTCTCCTGTTGCCTACGCCACGGCGAAGGGGGAATGGTGCTGTCTCGATCAGCTCCTGCGCGGGTAGAGGAGAGTGCCATGACGCGACTGTTTCTGCACATCGATGCGCATCCGAAGTGCTGGGTCGTCCGTCTGGACGGCGAATTGGACACCGGCACGCAAGCCACCGTCATCGACGCCTGCACCGGACTGCTCCAGCGCGGCCAGGTCAAGCTCGTCGTCGAGGTGAGCAAGCTGACGTTTTGCGACTGCAGCGGCGTGGATGCGCTCATCGCCATACAACGCCAGGCCGAACAGCGCGGCGGCTATCTACGGCTGGTCGGCGTGCATGGCCCGCTGGCCCGGCTGCTGAGCGTCGGCGAGCTCGTCGACACCTTCCCGCCCTATCGGGACCTGGAGCAGGCGTGCGGCTGAGCATGCCTGCCGATCTGCAGCGTATCGCCGCTTTGCCCTCGGTTGGTCAGCGGGCGGGCCCACCGGATAGCGAGCTAGGGGCATTGACGTGCGCCCCCTCGTCCACGCCGACGCCCAGGCGATCCACCAGTTCGCCGCCCAGCCATCCGGTCACTGCGCCTAGGAGGACCCCGGCGAAGCTCAACGCTAGAGCGGGGACGCTGGGGAGCCAGTCAGTGGTCGTCCGCAGCAGCCAGCTGGCGGCGAAGAGCAGAAGTACGACCACATTGCCGATCCCGTGCAGCAAACCGACTCGTCTCGCCCTGCTCCCTGCAGGGATGGCGGTCCAGTCGATGAGACCGAACACTCCTGCGACGAGGCCGCCGATGATACCGGCGGCGATGGTGTAGGCAGCGGCTATCGGGAAGCCGGATCCGTTCGTGATCAGGTAGAGGATGTCGAAGATCACGGAAGTGATCAGCAGTCCCAGCGGAAAGACGATGAGCATGGGGTGGACCGGGTGTCCCAATGCCTTGGCTCTGCTGTCCATGGCGCTCCTCGGTAGTCCGATACACAGGCAGGCGGCTACCCGAGCATGACGCGATCATGCCGACAGCGGCCTAGGTAACCATCCCGCAGGTCATCGGTATCACCTGCCTGGAATCCGTCCTTGGCGTCACAACGGTCCTCACCGGTCAAGGTCTGTCGGAATGCGTGACGCGTGGGTATGCGCGCGCCGCGAGGCCATCGACGGCTTGCCGGCGGTGTACGGCTCGCGGCCATCGGCCTTCCCCAGGCGGGTGACGGGGAAGGCCGATCAGACAAGCGTGCGACGCCGGGAAGACGCCGGGGAAGGAGAGCGTGAGCTCAGCCGCCGCTGGCCTGCAGAAGCCTGTCCAGGTGCATCTGGATGATGGGCTTCGCGTCGCTGGCCAGCTTCTTCACCTCCGATGAGGAGCCGTCCCACAGTTCCTCGGCCCCGTTGGCGAGAGATTGGCGGTGGCCGGCGATCTGCGCGGCCAGCCATGCCCGGTCGAATGCCTTGCCGCTTCGGGCAGTCACCTGTTCGAGCTCTCGGCGCTGCTCAGCGCTCGGCCGCTTGGGCAGCTCCAGTTCTGCCTGCTCGGCCACACGCTGAACGTCGCGATCCAGCTTGGTGTGATCGCTGACCAATTTAGCGCCCAGATCCCGGACCGTTTCACTGGCGCCACGATCCTGAGCCGCCTGCCCGGCTTGGATCTCGGCCAGGTTGGATTGATGTGCTTTCCGAAGGAAGGTCCGGTCCTGGTCGTTGAGCTCTGGCTGCACGGTCGCGCCGGCACTCACGGGAGCCAGCAAGGCAACCGCAACGGCGGACAGGACGAGAGCGATCCCTTTGAACACGAAATTTCCCCCCTTGGTCGAATTGTCGCTTTTGTTCGCTACCGCTGGACAGCGCCGTCAAACACACACAGTGATCACCATCAATGCCTCGGCTGACCGGGGAACGGCACCGGATTCCGCTCCACGTCTGGCCATCGGCGCCCGGGATGGGCGCGGCCTCCGCACCCCGGGATGCGCCAAGCCACGTGTCAGCTTGGACGAGATGGGCAGCCGCATGGTGAGGGGCACAGTCATGACAGTCCGTTACAGCGCTCTGCTCTCACCTGCCGCATGACCGGACTAGACTCGCCATCCGCTCGGGCGGCCGCGGAAACGCGCTCACCGGGCTGGCGAGAACTCTGGACCAACCCGCGCGAGACCGCTTGCTGGAGGCCCTCCAGGAGAGCTCAAAGACGATTTCCCGATGGTCGACAAACCTCGGGACCGCAGCCCCGCCGACTTCATCGGCGAGGTGGCACGTTTGGGACGCCGCCCATCCGAGCACGCCCGCTTTCGCGCGCAGGCCGTCCTGACCGCTCTGGCGGAACAGGATCCCGAGCTGGTCGCCGAGCCGGAAACTCCCGGAGCAACTCGCGCGCTCTGCGTCCCCTCCCCGCCGCGCTTGCGAACAAGCACGACTTATCCGTCCTCTTACGCACAGTGCCACCAGCAAAGATGAGCAGGGCGACGAGGCTCTGTGGCACATGGCGTCTCCGGGGGCATGGTCGCGGATGAGCCGGGTGCCGACGCCTGAGGCGAGCGCGGCTGCCTCGTACGTGTTTGGCGGCTGACACCGGGAATGGGCAGGTCAAGCGCGTCGGCGCCGCGAAAAATGACCACCTGGCGGCGTCGACGTGCGTCTGGGTTGGACTCGTGGTTGCTAGAAGGGCCGTACCGTGAACGAGCGACGGGACATCATCGCGGTGCTGGTCACCGACCACCGCGAGGTCGAGCAGTTGTTCACCCGGCTGGAACAGCTGAGCGGCCCCGCGCACGATCAGGCTGGCGGGCAGGCCCATGAACAGGCCAGGACGCTGGCCGAACAGGTCGTCTTCGAACTCGTACGGCACTCGGTGGCCGAGGAGGAGCACCTGTATCCGGCGGTGCGCGAGTACGTACCTGGCGGCGCGTCCCTGGCCGCTACCGAACTGGCCGAGCATGCCGAGGCCGAGCAGACGATGAAGAGGCTGGAGCGGATGCAGCCTGCCGACTACCGGTTCTGGCCCACGCTGGACCGGTTGCTGGGGCAGATCCGTCAGCACGTACAGGGGGAGGAGAACGATCTGTTCCCGCGCCTGCGCCAGTCCTGCCCACCCGAGCGGCTGATCGAGCTGGGCGGCGAGGTGGAGAAGGCCAAGAAGCTGCCGCCCACCTGGCCGCACCCAGCCGTCCCTGGCAACCGGGTCGGCAATAAGCTGCCTGTCCCAGGGACCGGGCTGGTAGATCGCATACGGGATGCGCTCACCCGATGGGGTCGCTCCTGATCCGGCGGCCCGCCCACGGGATGCACCAAGCAACGATCCACCGTGGGCCGAAGACCTTCTCGAAACTCCGCATGTGCAGGAGCAACCATGCTCCGCACAGCATGCTGAACATCCTGTGCGCCCGTGCCACCGGCGTGTTCGCCTTCCATGCCTCGCGCCGATGATCGCCCTCTTGCAGAACCTCCCCGAGCAGGACCGGCGAGCTCTCGCCGAGCTGATCAACCAGTTCGCGCGGGAGGAAACCGACCCTGACCGGCATCTGACGGCCTGGGAGACGCCCGAAACCCTGGGCCTCCTGGCCTGAGAGCATCATTAACTTCACGTGCTCGCGCTTGCGTTCATAGTCTCGAACGTCCCCGCCTCACACGCCACACCGTCCGAGACAGAACGGAGTTGGGAACGCGATGGGAATGACCAAGCGCTAGTCCACACGCCTGAGCGTCCACGTGCGAACCTTGTCGTCTCCGATGACGCCGTCAAAGGAGACCGACATCCTGCCCTCGCCGACAAGCTCGATCTTCCAGATGCCACTCAGAGCCTGCTGACAAAGAGTTTGGTCGCGAGGGAGCGGTCCGGGGATCATCTGTTGCGCGACACTCCTCGTGAGCATAGGGCGTCGCTGCGGATGACTACGGACTCGGAGATTGGTCCGAACCGAATCTCCCGGGTCTGCCCGTGGCGAGATGTCCTACTGCAGATCACCCCCACCCGGCCCAGTAGCCCAGCGCACGATCCAGGCCCGCAGGGATCACGCCGTCAGATCGGTGCGGTACGTAGTGCGTCGACTACCGCGATGGCCTCATCCAGCAAGTCGATGGGGCAGCCCCAGTAGTCGTAGATGCCGCCGCGGGCCTGGTTGCTGCCGCAGATGACGAACACACCGGTGCCTAGTTTGACTTTGAGTTGGCTGGCCAGCCAGCCAACGAAACCGCTGTTGTCCAGGTCAGCGGGGAAGTGGAAGGAGAAGATTCCGAACCGTTCGGCGCCATCATGCTCTTGGCCGAGCGGGACCAGGCGGCACCAGCTCTCGTTGTCTCGAACCACCGCCAGGGTCGTCGTCGTGATCTCAGGCGCCTGGTCGGTGGGGAACTCCTCAAAGCACCAGACGCCGTCGTGCACGACGACCTGGGCTTGGGCGATTACACCGCATAGACGCGCCTCCGTCTGCTCCGGAGTCTCTACACTGACGCTGACCATGGGCGCTCCTGAATCTTCCTGGCGATGGGATCACTCTCAACGTTGTGGTCGGCTCGCCTATTTCGGTCTCGACCGCACTCATCGCGAGTGACGGCCCCATGCTCACGGGTGGCGCCCAACATCTCGCCCGGTCGGCGTCGACCTCGGATGATGTTCCAGTGAACAGGAGCGGGCTCCTGATAGCTGAGTTGTTGTCTACGCACCTCAGCGGCCAGGAGCCCGTGGTTGTCTGTCTACACCTTCGCGTCCTCGGACGCCAGCGGTTGCGCTTCTCCGGGGTGCCGATGTCATGACCGGAAGCCGACATATCCGTCGGATCTGACCGACGCCGAGTGGGCGGTGCTGGAGGGCGAGGCGCGGGCGGTGATGGCCGAACTGGTCAGGGCCACGGGCAGGCCGATGGTGCATGACCTGCGCTCGGTGCTGGACGCGATCAACTATGTGACCCGGTACGGGATCGAGTGGCGGGCCCTGCCGGTCGATTTCCCGCCGCATGACGCGGTGTATGCGTTCTTTCTGCGCTGGTCTCGGCGCGGTCTGCCCGAACGGCTCGCCGGGCGGCTCCGCGGCCGCCTGCGAGTCCTGGCCGGACGCGGAGAGCTGCCGACGGCCGGGTGCATCGATTCCCAGACGGTCAAGGCGGCCGAGACCGTCGGGGCCGCGGCCTGCGGTTATGACGGAGGTAAGAAGATCAAGGGGCAGAAGCGGCATATCGCGGTCGACACGCTCGGGCTGCTGTTGTGCGTGATCGTCACCGCCGCGTCGATCCAGGACCGGGACGGCGCCCACCCGTTGCTGGCTCGGCTGCGGGAGAAGTTCTCCACCATCGTGCTGGTGTGGGCGGATGGCGGCTACGCCGGGCGCCTGATCACCTGGGCACGAGATGTGCTGCGCCTGACCGTCGCTATCGTCAAGCGCTGCGACGACATGCGCGGCTTCGTTATCCTGCCCCGCCGGTGGGTGGCCGAGAGAACCTTCGCCTGGCTGGCGCGCTACCGCCGACTCGTCCGGATCTATGAACGCAAACCCGAACATCACGAAGCGATGATCTGGTGGGCCACCGTGCATCAGATGACCCGCCGTCTGACCCGCGAACTGGCAGGCCAGCCACCCGAACGCCGCTGGGGCGACCCACCGCCGATTCCCGAGCTGACCAGCCCCGACCGACGCGGCAAGGTCCTGGAACTCCTGGCCGCCCGACCCTGGCAGTCATGGAAAGGCGCCGATCTAGCCGCCACCCTCGACATCGATAACATCAACAGCTTCCGCGTCCAGTTGTCCCAATGGTCCCACCAGGGCTACATCAACAAGATCGGGCCAGCCCTCTACGCAGCCCGCATCTCCGCCAGCCCTTAAGCCTTTGTCATCAGGCTCTCAGCCATGTGGCTCCACACCTGTTGCCACCGGTTACGAACTCCACAGTCTTCCCGTCCATCGACGCAGGCAAGATGCGGCAGCTGCCGACGAAGGGCCAATCCACCTTTCCGCGCCCAACTGGGTCTGGCGCACTTGGCGGGGAGTGATCACGCAGTGCGATCTCCGGAGCCGTAGAGCCCGATGGCCGTGTTGGAAGTAGATCGCGATCTTGCAACTCGCCGTGGATGAACATGGCCGCCCTGTCACGATCTGGATCGCCAAGATCAGGATCATGAAGAGCGGCCGTGGAGGTATTGTGCTGCACGAGCTAACCGGCAGGGAAGTCATTCTCCTGCAGGTGCTGTTCCCGCACCTGGCGGGACTTGCGCGAGCCGGGAGAAGAACGGCGGCGCCTGATGGTCGATGGTGACCACCGGGACGTGCCCGCGCATCTCCTCGGCCCGCTCGGGCGAGACCGGCACGCGCATGAGCACCAGCCCGTCCACCTGCCGCTCCAGGAACCCCCTGATATAGCCCTCCGCCCGCTCCGGGTCCTCGGCGGAGTTGCCGAACAGCACGGAGTAGCCCCGCTGCCAGGCGACCTCCTCACAGGCCCGGGTAAACTGGCCGAAGAACGGGCTGGTCCCCCCGGCGCTGTCGGAGGCGATCACGCCGATGGTCCACGTGCGCCGCGAGCGAAGCGACTTGGCCACCGCGTTGGGCCGGTATCCGAGCTGACCGGGCGCGGCCCAGCCGCGCCACGTCGTTGCGCGTCACCACTCGCGTCTCACCCCGGCAGTCACGGAAACAGCTTACGAGAGGTATCGCCGCGGTTGGAGCGGGCCTGACCGCGCCTGGGGGATGGGCGCCACAGAACGGCGGTTGCCATGCGGCTCGTCAGGAGAGCGGCAAACAGGCTCTCCTCGTCATGCCGACAGACCGCCGGCAGGGGAGTCCGACGAGTGTGCACGTCACTCACACGCCAAGGGCCTCGTGGCACTTGGAGCCAGGTGCGTGCTCTCGGGCGGGGCCATGGTGGTGGGCTCCCAGACCTGCGCGCCCCTACCCGGAATCGTAAGTCTGGCCGCCAGCACCCTCGGCAGGGGGTGGGCGTAAGCGTGCAGGCGCGGGCTGGCGCCTCGGTGGCGGCGGCCCTTGAGCTCGTGGAAGGTCTCGATCCGGTCGACGACGTTCTTGACGGTGCGCACCTGGGCGGCGGCCAACGCGCGCGGCGGGACGGTTTGAAGCCGTGGTTGCGGACGATGGGCCACACGCCGTCGCCCTTGCGGCTGCCCTTGATCAGGGTGCCTTCGCCCCGGGTGTGCACGATGCGGATCTTCTTACGGGAGGTCGGCGCACGGGTGTCGTCGCTGATATGTCGATCATGTTCAGGTCTTCCCTGAGTGAAGAGTCCCCGAGGGCAGGCGCCCCGCGGAGAGAAGGGGGCAGATCAGGTGGCGGGCGATCGCGTGCCAGCGGCCGACGTCTTGCCGAACTCGTTGTGCTGGCCGTTGTCGGCGATTTCGACCCGGGTGAGGTGGCTGTCGTCGGCGCGAACCGTGATCGCTAGCAGGAGGTGAGGCGGCAGCGCATCTTTGCCTTCGCGAAGGACCATCTCTATCCGGCGTGGTAGCCCTTGGCGGCGCCGGTGACGTGGGCGTGGATGAAGAGGGCGCGTTTGCGGCCGGTCGAGGTCATGACGCCCGCCGCTCGATCACCAGGTCGCTGATGCGAGTGTCGTCGCTGACGTTCACACAGGCGATCGGGTCGAATTGGTCGTACCAGGCGTCACTGTTCGATGTGAGGAAGTCCTCCACGGCGGCGGTGTCGCCGGCGATGTCCTCCGGGACTATGGGCCCTGGATGTCGCGTGGGAGCGGGCGACACCGTCGGAGGCCGATGTCATGGTCGGCTGGATGAAGAGCGCCCCAACCCCAGCGTCGGCGGCGCCGAACCGGCGGCACTCCACCCGGCGCGACGAACATCCGCACAGGCAAGCCCGCGCTGGCCACGGGCTACGCGCCCAGGACGATCAACCACGCGCTGAGCGTCGTGTCCGGGTTCTACACCTTCCATGCCCATTACGGCCGCGGCCCAGTGATCAACCCCGTCCCGGCCTCTCGTGAGCGACGTGGCGCCCTGGAGCACCGCAGCCCGATCGAGGCCAAGTCCGTCTTCCGCCGGGCGCGGCTGCGCCAGCGGGTCGTCGACGGTCCGCCGCGTGCCATCCCCGACGCGCTCTGGGACGAGTTGTTCGAGGCGATGACCTGCGACCGGGACCGGGCGCTGCTGCTGTTCTATGTGACCAGTGGCGCTCGGGCGAGCGAGCTGCTCGGAGTGCGCACCGGCGACCTCGACTGGGCGGGCATGCGCTTCTATGTCGTCACCAAGGGCACTCGGCTGCGCCAGGCGGTGCCCGCCTCGCCGCAGGCCTTCCGCTATCTGGCCCGCTATCTCGATGACGAGGGCGTGCCGGCTGCCGACGAACCACTCTGGCGCACCCGCCGCGGCGAGCCTCGGGCGATGTCGTACTGGGCGATGCGTCGCGTGTTGCAGCGGGCCAACGAGGTGCTCGGCACGAACTGGACCTTGCACGACGCCCGGCACACCGCAGCCCACTTCCGTGACCTCCTCAAGCAGGCCAGCAACGCAGCCGACGGAGACATCATCATGGTCAACGGCAGCTCCTACCAGCGCCTTTGGAGCCGGGTCGACGAACGACGCATCCGCTTGGGCGGACCGGCCAACATCCGCGTCCAGGACCTGGAGACCGGCAAGCACATCAACCTGATCCACGTCGAAGACGCCGCCTTCGGGGAATGGGCGATCGTGGAGGTTCTGCGACACTCAGGCGTTCGCATCGAGGAAGCCCTTGAGCTCACCCACCTCAGCATCCGCCAATACCAACGCCCCAATGGGGAAGTAATCGCTCTGCTGGTGGTCGCTCCCTCGAAGAGCGACCGAGAGCGCGTCATCCCCATGTCCGCTGAGCTTTTCGCCGTCGTCGCGGCCATCATCCGGCGCCACACCACAGGCGGCCAGATCATTCCGCTACTGTCCCGGCTACGGCGGGGTGCGCGGCCTCCTTCCGGACGTCGTCGAGCGCTTCCACTCCTGGGCCGACCACGAGGTGTACGTCTGCGGCCCGCACACCATGGTCGATGAGACGGTGCGGCGTCTGCAGGACGCCGGGGTTCCCCCGGCGCGTCCGCCGCGACACCATCCAGGTTTAGCTCACCGGCCTCGGCAGCCGGCGTCCTCGCCCTAGCATGACCATCCGGTCGAAGTCCGCCTTACCGGCCGTGGTCGGTAAGGCGGATACCACGAGAATGCGCTTGCTGGAGCGGGAGTCGTCGTGCGGCGTGGCCGGCGTCACGGAAGTCGTGGCCTCGCGGGTGCACGGGAGGGCACGACTTCCCCTGTGTTGGGCGGTTAGCGGAGTTGGTACGCGCGGATGATTGTGAGCTCGACCTGGTTGTCGCCGGCGTCGGCGGCTTTGGCGCGCAGCGAGACGTAGCGTGCCGCCGGGTGCTGGACCCGCACCGTCCGGCCGATCACCGGCGCGGGCTGCCAGGTTGCGCCGTCGTCGTAGGAGGCCTCGACCGTCAGCGATGTGACTCTCGCCGGTGCCGAGCCGGTTTGCCGTTCCACCTCGACCGGGATCGTGAACGCCCGGTTGGCCGGTGCGGCGTTGTTGAGGTCGACGTCCGGGGCGAACCGGACGGTCAGCAGCGGCAGCGGTTTGCCGTTGTCGGCGGCCGACGAGCGGAACGTCCAGGCCGCGTTGACCTTTGTGGACAGTGGCCACCAGTCCGCGGTTCGGGCGATGTCGCAGACGAGTTGGTACCTCGCGGTGTCCGCCGGGACGTCGAACGTCCCCGTGTCTGCAACCTCGGACGAGCTGACCAGCTGGCCGTCGCGGTACAGCGTTTGGCTCCCCTTGTCCACGTCGCCCGACCGCGACGACGGCCACCGCGGGTGTCCGGCGCCGTCCGCGTAGAGCGGAAGGCTGGTCTGGATCGTGTTGCCGTCGCGGACCGCCCACGGCCCGTCGCCGAGCAGACCGGGGCCGGTGACGGCCTTGTTCCAGCTCACGTTCGTCGTCTTACCGGCCCGCAGGGTGATGTCCGGCGCGAACAGGTAGTCGAGCGCGCCATGGTCCCCGTGCGTGGACTGGCTCCAGGTGCCGGGCGTGAAGTGTTCGGTCCCCGATACGCCGGCACGCATCCGGAAGGTCCAGCGGTGGTCGAGTGCGCCGCCGAAGAACCGCAGCGCGGCCTGGACGTAGCGCGAGCCGCTGCCATGGTACGCGTTTTGCACGGTCGCCAGTTCCTTGGTCCGCGCCCGCTGCTGCAGTCGCGCGGGAACCCTGGCCTCCGCGGTGAACGCCAGCTCGTAGCGGTGGTCGGCGACCGGATGCGTGGTCAGGCTGACCGACACCGCACCGCGCCGGACGGCGTCGGCGAGCTTGACCGCGCTCGCTTTCCGGCTGAACAGCGTGGGCACCGTGAACGGCGCCGTGGACGACGCTTTGGACGATGCTTTGGACGACGCCGTGGACAGCGTCTGCGGCCGGTCGGTGACCACCATCCCGACCTTCGCGCCGGCGGCCTGGACGTTGCGGATGCGTTCGTACGCCTCCTCGTTCGTGAGTGTGCCGGGCAGTTCGATGAGCACGAGCTTGCCGGTCGCGTCGATGCCGGCCAGGTCCTCCGGTCGGCCCTGGCCACCGTGGACAGCCGTGAGTTTCGTGCGCAGTTCGGGTTCCGGTGACGTGTCGAACCAGGTGGCGTTGACCTCGAAGCCGTTCGCGCCGGTGGTGAACAGCTCGACCTCGGGCTCGCGTCGGGACTCGCGCTGGGCGAACGCGAACCGGTCCGACGTTGCCCCGGCCACCGACGCCGCGTACACCTCGTGGAATCTGGGGTCGAATCCGGACGCCCACAGGAGCGGCTCGGACTGTCCGTCCATTTTGGTCAGTCCGTAGATCAGCGACAGGCCACCGCGTGCGGCAGGGTCGTCGATCGTGACCGAGGCGCGCCGCCCGATCCGCGCGTCGAGCGTCGTCGTCGTGTCGGCGGTGACTCGCAGGTCCGGATGCATGATCGTGGCGTAGGTCGGCTCCTGGCTGGCACGCGGAGTCACGATGTAGCTGTACAACGCGTACCGGCCCGGCGGGACGCTGATCCGGCCCTCGGCCCCGACCGGAGCGATCGTCTGGTTGTCGATGCCGACCAGGAGCGTCCCCGAACCCTCGCCGGCGGCGGCGCCGTTCCGGTCGAGCAGGCGAACCGTCAACTCGTAGCGCTCCGACTCCTGGTCGGCGTTCTTGACCGGCAGCGGATTCGCGCCGCCGGAGCGCCGGCGGACCAGACCGCTGACGTTGAACGCCTCCAGGTCGAAGGTACCTGCTGCGCCGAGCCGCGCCGCGCTGTCCGGAATCACATACCAGTCACCGTTGCGTTGGAATTTGGCGTACCAGAACGGTTCCGCCCGAGCTGCCGGCTCGGGTGCCTCCATGCTGACGTCGCCATCGGTCACGACAACCCGGTCTCCCGTGATCAACGTGACCGTCGTGCTCTGAGCCGGTGGCTCGGTTTCTCCGGTCAAGGGCGGATTGACCTGCGCCTCGCCGTTTCTCGTGAACACCACCAACAGCGACAAACACGTCAGTGCAACGACTGTGGCCAACGCCACTCGAATCGAATGTAGCCTCATATCTGGGTTCCATCCTTGGATGAGATGCCACCGCTACTCCGTGCCAGTGGAAAACCCGCACGGAGCCTTGCGGTCAGGTCAGGGCAGTTGGCCGGGCTCGTCGACGATCGCGACGGTGCGCCGCGCGGTGCCGCCGATCAAGTCGCCCTTCTTGACGTAGCTGAGGTCCTTGACGGCGACTTCACGTTCACCGAAATACTCGTACGTCTTCGAGTCGAAGATGAGCTCGCGCCGCGTGCCGCCGGTGGTGTACGCGACCGCGACGCCCTTGCGACCGGCCGGGTCGACGACGTCCCCTACGACGGTCGTACCGGGGATTTTCGCGGCGGCCCGGAACATCGCGGCCAGCGCCTTCGGCGGCACGGCGTTCTCCCGGATCAGGTCGCCGATGGTGATGAACGCCTGCTCGCCGGCCGGGTTGCCGCCCTGGCTGTTGCGGTACAGGTAGTCGTACATCCGCTTCGGGTCGGTCGGCAGGTTTCCCAGGTATCCGGGTTGCGTCTGGCAGCTGTTCCGCGACTGGGCGCCGCTGGTGAACTTGCCGTTGACGCAGCCCGGCAGCGTGCTCTCCGTCCAGCCGTCCGGGTTGGACTCCGGCCGCTCGCGCAGCAGCCCGTTGTGTGTACCGTCGACGGACCGCCAGGTCCGGCGCAGTTTCGGCGCGATCATCCAGTCCTTCGCCGCCGCGGAGCTGCTACTGCCGTACGCGGTCGTCGACTCGATGTACACGAACTGGCCGGGGCGCGGAGCTCCGGCGGCATCGCGCTCCGCGACGAGTGCCGCGTGCTCGAGGATCTCGGCGGCCTCGGCCCTCACCGGCGCCTGGCCGCCGATGCCGACCACCTGCACGCCGATCAGCCCGGCGGCGAGCGCCATGGCCAGGCTCAGTCCCCACACCGGCCGGATGCGGCGGGCCCGCGGACGCCTGCTCCCACGCATGTGACCCGCCAGGCGGGACCGGGCCGCGCCGATGGACTCCGAACCGGCCCCCGGCAGTGCGTCGTGATAGCGGCGCAGCTCCTGCAGTTCTTCCATGATTCAGACCCCCTTCGCCGCGTGACTCAGTGTCTTGCGTAATTTGGTTCTGGCCCGGTTCACCCGGGAGCTGACGGTGCCGATCGGGATGCCCAGGGCGAAGGCCACCTCCGAGTAGCTGAGGTCGGCGCAGGCCACGAGCATCAGCGCGTCGCGGTCACCCCGGGACAGGCTCTCCAGGCCGCGTGCCAGCCGGGGGCTGAGCTGCTCGGCGGTCACGCGGTCGGTGACCCGGTCGGCGTGGCCCTCCACGTCGTCGCGGGGAGCTGAGCGGCTGAGGGCCCGGTAGAGGCGGAGCTCGCCGCGGCGATGACGGCCAATGAGATTGGTGGCGATGCCGTACAGCCAGGCCTTGGCCTCCGGGCGGGTCAGGTCGTAGCGGTCGCGCTGGTCGAACGCCGCCAGGAACGTCTCCGCGGCCACGTCGTCGGCGGCGCCGGGCCCGAGCCGGGCGACGACGTAGCGGTGGATCGTGGTGAAGTACCGGTCGAAGATCATCGAGAACCACTCCGGATCGTGCCGCGAGTTCTCTATAACCGACGCATCGTCCGGCTCCGCGGCCAGCCGTGTGGCGGGATATGAAGAAGGGTCATGCATCCGGCGCCTTTCTCGAGAGAGGGTCGGCGCTGATTGCCCGATGCGGGCGTCCTTGTTCGCGGTTATTTCGCGGAGCCCGCCGGAGAGCGATGACGATCAGCGTCCCGCCATGGCCCGTAGCGCCCCCACGCCGATCAGCCACGGCAGGTCACTGTACCCGGCGTACCGCTACGCGAGCGGACAAGAGATCGGCGGCCGCTGTTGATGGTGTGCTGAAGATCACAGCTAACCAGGAGCAGGCGGTGTTCGCTCATCTGTCAACTACGGCCGGGGGGCTCTCATGACCGGCGCTTGCGAACTCCCGCCATGGGACTTCACCACCCAGGCGCCGAACCAGCGCTACGTCGGTGACGGTGAGTTCCTGAGGAGGCATTCCCGCCTGAACCACCTCAGCGCGGATGGAGAGCAATGCTTGAGATCTGTGGATCATCGGGAAGGGGTGTACCTTCCCGATGATCATGTGAATCCACAAGCATGACCGACGCGCCAACGTCGGTCGGGAAGGCACACCCGTGCTCACCGTAGTCCCTGACCCCGCCGACGGCGACCGCGCCGCGGCCTCTGCTTCCCCGTCGCCAGCGCTGATCGACGAGCTCGTGCGTGAGGGTGCCCGCCGAATGCTCGCCGAAGCGCTCAAGGCCGAGGTCGACGCCTATATCGCCGCCTTCGCCGACGAACGCGACGAACACGGCCGCCGCCTGGTCGTCCGCAACGGCCATCACCAACCCCGCACCGTGCTGACCAGCGCAGGCGCGATCGAGGTGCACGCCCCGCGCGTCAACGACAAGCGCATCGACGAGACCACCGGCGAACGCCGTCGCTTCTCCTCAGCGATCTTGCCGCCCTGGTGCCGCAAAAGCCCGGCCATCACCGAGGTATTGCCGCTGCTCTACCTGCACGGCCTGTCTTCCGGCGACTTCGTCCCGGCGCTGGGCCAGTTCCTCGGCTCCAGCAACGGGCTGTCGGCGCCGGTCATCACCAAGCTCACCGAGCAGTGGAAAGCCGAGCAGCGCGCCTTCGCCGAGGGGATATCACTCTAAGTGTGGAAACGATCACTACGGGTAGATTAGTCAAGGTAGATCATCTTAACGCTTCGGGGGGAGCGTCCATCATGACGA
>NZ_JBITMP010000074.1:0-43977 GCF_044466425.1 Nonomuraea sp. NPDC049400 | reverse complement strand
TCAGGCGCCCGCCCGACAGCCGCCGTTCACTTGAGGCTCAACAAAGGAGCCTCTCATGAGCGATCTGGCACCATCCATCCGACGGCGCCCCCAACCCCCCGCCGTCCTGTCGCGCACCGTCCACCTGCTCGGCGCCGCCGCCCTCGGCCTCACGGCGCCAAGCGCCATGGCGAGCCCCCCAGCCACCGCCGCGCCAAACTGCGCCGCCGCATCAGCGTATTACAACCAGGCTCCCACCAGCGGCAACCTCACGATGGTGCGACAGGCAGTGCACTGCCTCATCGACGCCGAGCGCGCCAGAGCCGGGCTACCCCCGCTCACACGCAACAGCCCACTCGACGCCGCGGCGGCCGCGCACGCCGACGCCGCCGCGACCCTGCAGTGGTGGCGTCCCGGTGCCGACTCGCACACTAACCCGCAGACCGGCTCTACGCCGTACAGCCGTATCACCGGCGCGGGTTACTGCCCAAATCCGGTGTCGTGGGCCTACTCCGAGACCACCTACACCGGCTGGGGCACCGGCTACGGCACCGCGCGGGCCGCCGTCAACTGGTGGGTGTACGCCAGCACGTACGGCCACCGCCAGATCGTCCTGAGCCCGACGCTGACAGACCTCGGCATCGGGGTCGCGGCCGGGTCGGCAGATCCGGCCGGCGCGGGGGCCGCAGGCGGCGGGACGTACGTTGTCGACTTCGGGCGTTGCCAGCGATAGGCGGGCAACGGAGTGGCGACGGCGCAGCATCCGTCACCGAGGGCGCAAGGGATGAAGAAGGCACCTTGAAGATCACCTCATCGGGCGGCAGCACGTTGGGCCGGCGATGTGCCGACGGCCGCGTCGGTGTCCACAGGATCGCCGTTGGAGTGGATCCGGAAGCGGCCATGGGCGGCGCGGCTGGGGCCTCATCGTCGTCCCGGTCAGGCGGCGCACTCCAGGCAGACCTGGTGACCGTTCCGCTCAGAGGCGCGCTGGCTACGGTGGTGCACGAGGAAGCAGCGCGAGCAGGTGAACTCGTCCGCCTGAGGCGGGATCACCCGCACGGACAGCTCTTCATTCGACAGATGCGCGCCAGGCAGTTCGATCGACTCGGCCAGGTCGGTCTCGTCGACGTCGATGCTGCCGGACGACGTGTCGGCGCGGCGAGTCTGGAGTTCTTGGAGGCTCTCCTCGCCGGAGTCGTCGTCGATCTTACGTGGGCTGTCGTAGTCGGTCGCCATGGTGTTCATTCGCCTCATCTCAATGTCTTCGCGGGGCGTCTGTCTTGTGCCCGACCCGCCGGGGATTCCCATTCGTGCCCGCACGAATCCACAACGAACCTTCCGACTCCGGGCGCTAGGGACCTGTCGGGGAGACCGGCAATCCGTAGGAGCCAGGGCGCAGTCGGCGGCCAGCGCGTCAGCTGTGTCGTCGGTGTAGACGCCTTCCCTTGCTGTGCTGGCCTCGGAGTCGGTGATGGTGTGGATCTGACCTCCGCGCGCACAGGAGCCCGTCGCTTGTCAGCCAGCTCCGCTACGTTCGGAGAGCCATACGCCCATCGATCGCATCTCCCCAAGGAGCCCTCCATGACCACCATCGACCCGACCGCCATGGTTGTCGACCGCGACCGCACTGGCGAGGACGGCGGGTGGCACTGGGCAGAGGCCGCCACCTCACAGTGGACGACGGCCGCCGAGCAGGCCGGACTCACCGTCGAGGTCGCCTCCGTGGAGGTACCGGATGCGAATCGGGACGCGGTGATCGTCACCGTCAACGGCGCCGGTTACCTGATCACTGTTCGGAATGGCAAGATCCGCGCGATTGGGCAGTAGACGCGTTATCGGTGGTCTCGGCCCTCGTCGAGGTGGTGCGTCGCGGCCACCCTTTGGAAGGATGTACGGGCGAAGCCCGTGCCGTATGGGAGTCGAGCCCCTGCTGCGCTGAGACCAGCTCCCTACCGGTCCGCTGACATGTGCTGCTATCGCCGCTGGAGGATGTGAAGGGCGCCCTGCCGTCGTCAGGGCGGCCGGTCCGCACGAAGGAAGCGCCCAGCCGCACGCTGGGCATCGCACGATGCGGAGCTCTACCCGACCCTGAAACGCCCATGCGTCTCGACGCGCCATTTCCGTCCCATTCCCAATGCGCCAACACACCGCAAAGCCGCGATCGCAGGGCCGCAGCACTAACGGGTCCGAGCATGGGCGTGGTGATCGTAGCGTGGGGCCGTGATATTCCGGATCGCGCCTTGTGGCGGTGGCCGTGACTGCTGATCGGCCCCAGACGGAAAGGCGCTGGTGTTTCTCCTGCAAGGCGACGCCCAGGAACGCCGAAAGCATGGCCGTGGTGCTTTGGGTGGATAACGGCGTGATCGTCACGCAGGTTCACACTCCAGGCTGCGCAGCCTTACATGCCGTGACGCACCTGCCAGACGGGGTGGACGGCGTCGGTTGCCTCGGCACCAACCGTGGTTCGTATCAGCCGTAGGCGGGCGCGTTCGGCTCGAGTGCCGCTGCGTAACTGGCGCAGCGTCCGCTGCCTGCCAGGCAGCTCGCC
The DNA here is from genome assembly GCF_044466425.1 of Nonomuraea sp. NPDC049400. NCBI lineage: Bacteria > Bacillati > Actinomycetota > Actinomycetes > Streptosporangiales > Streptosporangiaceae > Nonomuraea > Nonomuraea sp. NPDC049400. The sequence goes on along the minus strand of NZ_JBITMP010000074.1, from coordinate 41,450 downwards.
GGTTGTGGACTCGAACAGCTCGCCGGAGTGCCGGCCAGACAGCCGGGGCCAGGCCGGTGCCGGGTCGACGTCGGCTGGCGGCAGAGGCACACCAGCGCGCCAGCGCGCCAGCAACCTGATGCCCAGAGCACAGCTGGTCGTTCACCACCAGCGAGACGTCCCCCAGAGACCCGCCGACAGGCAGCAGCGTCCCCGCGGCGCCCAGTCGTGGAGCTGCTGCCACGCTCATGTCAGCGCGTACCGCAACCAGGTCACCCCTGTCCCTCTGCTCGACGGCTTGATCATGGCCGGCGCGAGCACCGTGGCGACCTGTTCGGCGGTTGGGCGCGGGCGTAAGTGAGATCCTTTCCATCATCCAACATCATTGGCGCCGCCTCTGGGCTGTGCGTGAGCGGAGGCGGCGCCGAGACAGGTATCCCCATGCCTCACAGCAGTCACACGCAGCAATGCGCTGCTGGCATGTCCCCGGCAAGGCGGGGACGGCGGCGAGTGCGTGCCGCTGACGGGCGTCGGTCCGCTTGTCGGTGGAGTGTCACAGGCAGACCCGATCAGCCACGCCCGGCATCCCCGGAACGAGTGCCGGAAAAGGCGCGGGCAATGAGGAGGGCGCTGCGTGCGCTGGTAGGAACGTAATCACTTCGCTCCCGGGTGTCGTTCTGCCAGGCCAACTCGACCGCGCCATCGGCCTCGTTGGCGCGCTCCAGGTGCAGAGCCTCGCGATCGAGGAAGGCGGCGGTCTCCTCCAGGAACGCGCCGCCCTGCTCACGCATGGCGGGCGCGGCGGCGCGGATCTCGACGACCTCCGCGCGCACGCGCGCGACCCGCTCGTCGTAGCGGGTTATGTCCCCCGCGGTGTAGGAGATCTCGTCGTCGTGCCAGTCGGTCTGCGTGAGCAGGGCCATCGTGTCCCCTTCCCGGGGTCGGTCGGGTGGCGGCCATCCGGCGAGCGTCTGCGACCAGACTAAAGGGGGGATCGAGCCACAGCGATCGATGCGCGCCCGGGCACACTGCGCGTGCCCTAGCCCTTCCGCCATCCACTGGTGATCATGACGGAGACTCGCTCCCGCCGGTGCCAGCGGAATGCATGCCCTTCGACTGACGCCGAAATGGGCGCAATGTCAATGTGAGGGCTCAGGACATGCTTAACCGTTCGTTCTCGGGACACTCTTGACAGATCGTGGCATGATGCTCGCCCAGAGTGACTCTGGTGTCGGGTGGCGAGCATGGATCAGCAGGCTCTGGTGGAGTACCGGTACCGGGCTGTACGGGAGGTTCTGGGCGGGTCACCGATCGGGGAGGTCGCGGCCCGGTACGGAGTCTCGCGGCAGTCGCTGCACAGCTGGCGGAAACGGTTTGAGCAGGAAGGCATGCCGGGACTGGCCGACAGGTCGCGGCGGCCCAAGTCCAGCCCGCACCGGCTGCCGGCCGAGGTCGAGGCGCTGGTGTGTGAGCTACGGCGGCAGCACCCACGATGGGGCGCCCGGCGGATCGTGCATGAGCTGCGCCTGCGGGGAGTGGATCCGGTTCCCGGCCGGGCGACGGTGCATCGGATGCTCGTCCGCAACGGGCTGGTGCGGCACCAGGAGCAGGAGCATCAGCGCAAGTACCGGCGCTGGCAGCGCGAAGCGCCGATGCATCTGTGGCAGCTCGACCTGGTCGGCGGCGTACCGCTGGCCGATGGCCGCGAGTGCAAGATGGTTACCGGGATCGACGATCATTCGCGGTTCGTGGTGATCGCAGCGGTGGTGGCCGTGCCATCGGGGCGAGCGGTGTGCTCGGCGTTCACCCAGGCAATGCGCCGCTACGGGGTGCCGTTTGAGGTGCTCAGCGATAACGGCAAGCAGTTCACCGGTCGGCACAATCGGCCGCACCCGGTGGAGGTTCTGTTCGAGCGGGTCTGCCGGGAGAACGGCATCAACCAGCGGCTCACCAAGCCCCGCTCGCCCACCACGACCGGGAAGATCGAGCGCTTCCACAAAACGCTCCGCCACGAACTGCTGGATCATGTGGCGCCGTTCGAGTCGCTGACCGCCGCCCAGGACGCCATCGACGCCTGGGTGCACGCCTACAACTATCAACGGCCCCACCAGGCGCTGAACATGGCAACCCCGGCCAGCGTCTTCCGCCCGCACGCCCCCACCTACTCCGATGGACAGCCTCTCGCCGATGAGGCCGGCCAAACAGCAGCACCGTTGCGCATCGATGTGATCGAACCACCGGCGGACCGCCCGGATGAGTTGGCGGTGGAGTTCGAGGTCCGCGTCCCGCCCAGCGGAGAGGTCACGCTCGTGGCCGGCCGGCAGCGGTTCTCCGTCCCCAGGGGACTGGCCGGACGGACGTTGACCGTCTGGGCCGATCTGCGCAGCCTGCACGTCCTGCTCGAGGGCCACCTGGTCCGCACCATCGTCTCCCGGCTCCTGCCCCACGACCTGGCCTACCTGATAATGCGCTACGGAGCCCGCCCCGCTGGACCAGCACCGGCAGCGGCGGCGCTGCGCCGCATCAACGGCAACACCGAACTAGCCGCAGGCCAGGCAGTCGAGATCGATCGCATAGTCCAACGCGACGGCCACGTCACCATCGCCGGGATCAAGTGCCAGATCGCTTTCGCGCTGGCCCGGCGCACCATCACCATCCGGCTGGACGGCCACCTCATGCACGCCATCGCCGACAACGCCCTGGTCGGCACCTGGCCCTGCCCCATCACCGCCGACCGCGCCGCCCGGCTGCCGGGCGCGCGCACCGCGGCGACCCCGTTACCGCCGCCGCCGCTGCCGGCGGGATCGATCCGGGTGCAACGGCGTGTCCATGCCAGTGGCCGGTTCATGGTGAACAAGCAGTTCATCAAGCTCGGCCCCCGGCACGCAGGCAAGCTCGTCACCGTCGTCATCGAAGACACCCACTATCGGGTCCTGCATGGCGAGGAAGAACTGGCGATCAGGCCCCGCCGCGACACCACACCTGTTACCCGTCTTTATGTCAGAGGCAAGGGCACCCAGCCCGACAGACGTTAAGCATCTCCCGATGACAAACGGTCAAGCATGTCCTGGGACCTCACATCGAGACGCAACAGGGCGACAAGAGCAAGCATGCGCGTCATCATGGGTGACGCCTCGCTCGAAGGCTATGCATCGGCAGGAAGGAACGTGACAATGCCGCTGGATCTGAGCCGGGTAGGAGCGGGGCGACGACAGCCTCTGGTGCGGCCGCGTGAAATTTACGCGGCCCTGCCGCGCAGCCCTTGGCCCTATCTCCGACATGAGCAGAGCGAGGTCCTGGAGACGTGGTTTGAACGCCGCAAGCAGCGCGATGTCGTGATCAAGCAGAACACCGGTGGAGGCAAGACCGCTGTCGGGCTGCTGATCGCACGTAGTGCCCTCAATGAGGGAGTGAGCACCGCGGTCTACCTGGCTCCGGACCGATATCTGGCCGCCCAGGTCCGCGCCGAGGCTGAGGCGATGGGGTTGGCGGCAACCGACGATGTCGACCTGGCGTTCCGGGCCGGACGCGCAATCTTGGTGACGACGTTCCAGAAACTCGTCAACGGTCAATCGGTTTTCGGTGTGGTCGGCGATGCCCGGGACAAGCTACAGCTCGGCATCGTCGTCGTGGACGACGCTCACGCGGCGCTGGCCACCACCGAAGCCCAGTTTCGGCTCTCCATCCCAGCCGAGCATGACGCCTACGAGGGGTGGGAACCAAATACGCCAGAAAGGGGCCGTGGCCGAGCGTAATCGCTGGTCAGATATGGCGCTCAGGCCGCCAACCGGAGGGGAGAACGGAAGAGAACCCAAGCTAAGAGCGCCTAACAGAATGATCTTTGTTGTGCTTTGATCTCTCGCTGTAGCCAAGCGAGAGGAGCACGGGTGGCCAAGCCGAAGCCATGGGAGGTCAGCGACGAGCTTTGGGCGGTAATCGAGCCGCTTCTGCCTCAGCGCCAGCGGAGGTTCCGGCATCCGGGACGTAAGCGGCTGGATGACCGGCTGGCGTTGCAGGGCATCCTGTTCGTGCTGCACACCGGGATCGCCTGGGAGCACCTGCCACAAGAACTGGGCTACGGCTCGGGCATGACCTGCTGGCGGCGCCTGGCCGAATGGAACGCCTCCGGCGTCTGGCAGCGCCTGCACGAGGTCCTGCTCGATCGTCTACGCGCGGCCGACGCGCTCGACCTCTCCCGGACTGCGGTGGACTCCTCGCAGATCAGGGGCGTTAAAAGGGGGCCGCAGACCGGCCCATCCCCGGTCGACCGAGGAAGGGCCGGCAGCAAGCATCACCTGATCACCGATGCCACCGGCATACCTCGCTGTCATCCTGACCGGCGCCAACCGCAACGACGTCACCCAGCTTCGCCCGCTCCTCGACGCCATCCCCAAGGTGCGTGGCAAGCGTGGCCGGCCCCGTCAGCGCCCCGACGTCGTACTCGCCGACCGCGGCTACGACCACGACAAGTACCGCCGCCTGGTCCGCGAGCTGCAGATCCGGCCGCTGATCGCCCGCCGCGGCACCGAGCATGGCTCCGGCCTGGGCAAACAACGCTGGGTCGTGGAGCAGACCTTCGCCCTGCTGCACGCTTTCCGACGCCTGCGCATCCGCTGGGAGGTCCGCGCCGACATTCACGAGGCTTTCCTCAAGCTGGCCTGCGCACTGATCTGCTGGCGACGCCTCACTTCATTGCGTTAGAAGCTCTAAGTAATGACCTTGAGTGGCGTTCGGCTTGGGATGTCAATCTCGTGGGCCGAAGACCCGTTGTTCGAGCCGTTCCATCAGCTTGAGATCGGCGCTGCTGCCCGGTTGGTGATCCGGCCGCGAACAGGCCGCCGTGGGTCGGTGGTATCCGCCTCGTCTTGCTGGTCCTGCTCGATCGCCTCAGCGAGCGCCCGGACACCGAGGCGACCGAAGGGGACTTGCCCGCATTCTTGCCGGTCTTGATCGTCAGCCTTCTGGCGATCTTCGGGACGGGGACGCCCTTGTCCTTAGGGCAAGGGCCAAGGTCAGCGAGTCGTCATCGATGACGTTCGGTCAGCCGCCGTGGTTGCCTTTGGCCGCGGCGGCGTGATGTCCTTCCAGGGTCTTCTCGCGAATGTAGTTGTGGTCAAGCTGGGCGGCGACAGCGAGCACGGCAAAGAACATCGCGCCGATGCCGTTGGAGTCGTAGGTGCCGGTGAGGAGGGTGCGGCGAGGAGTTCGAGCTGGACGCCGGCACTTTGGAGCTGGGTGGACAGAGTCATCAGCTCGGCGGTGTTGCGGGCCAGACGATTGAGTTCATGGAGGGTGAGGATGACCTGCTGGTCGGAGGCGGCTTCCTTGATGTCGTAGGCGAGCTTGAGCACCTTCTCCAGCTCGGGTCGGACCTTGACCCGGGTGCTGATCTTCTCGGAGAAGATCCGTTCGTACTGCGCCCCTGCGAGGGCGTCCAGTTGGCTCTGCAGTTCTTGGTGGGCGGTCGAGCAGCGGGCGTAGCCGAGCCGGATCGGTTTGGTGGTCGGCGCCGACGTGGCCACCCCGATCGGCGGGCCGGTTTCCACGGCCGGTCGAGGCACCGGTCTTCCGCAGGAACGAGGATGAGGCGGGCGGTGTGGCACTTCGTCGCGGTCTTTCCGCCGCGGGTGTCGCCGGAACTCGGCAAAGGCCGGAACGGCGAAGGCATCCCTTGCGGAAGGATTCCGGCGGCGTGCGCCACGGGCCTCGCACCCTTCCGAGGGTGCGAGGTCCGCAGTCAACGCTCAGGCGTAACGGATGCCGAGGCGTTCATTCAGGCTCTCGATGAAGGCGGCGAGCCTTTCATGATCGGGCACCTGGCCCCGGCACACGTAGATCCGCTCCCGGAAGCCGCGACGCCAGTCGAGGTCCGAACCGGGGGGGACCTGAAGATCGAACCGGCTCACCTCTGGCAGTTTCCTGACCTCGGCCACGTGCGGGGCTTCCAGCAGGATTTTGGCGTCTATCGGCGCCAGCCCGAAGTACTGGTAGACGACCTCGCCGCAGGGGACGAGCGCCACGGGTGCCGGATCACCCAGCGCGACCCGCGCGGCGAGCGCGATCAGGTCTAGGCCGTGCGCGCGCCGGAACAGGTCGTGGATGTGGCCCCCCATGCGGCCGTTGACCTCAATAATCCGGGGGCCGGCCGCAGTGACCATTACCTCGGTGTGGCAGATCGAGTCCCCCACACCGAGAGCATGCAGCGCACGTGTTGTCACGTCCAAGATGGCGGGCTCGTCCACGATGCCGCCGAGCGGGGGCAGGTAGCCGCCGCGCTCACGAAACGGCGGCATGAAGCCGAACTTGCCGGTGATCCCCACATGCGTCACTTCGCCTTCGCGGATCAGCGACTCGACGGAGACGAAACCGCCCCATGGCGGCCGGACGTCGGCGGGCGCCAACCGGGCCTCCAGCACGTAACCGTCGTCGGGTGGGACGCAGCTGGACATGAGGGCGGCGACCAAGTCGAGCAGTTCGGCTCGGTCGGCCACGGGGTAGGTGTGCGTTCCGCCGACTCCGCGGTTCGGCTTCAGCACGGCAGGAAAACCGACCTGTTCGGCGGCAAGCTCGGCGGAGCCCAGGTCCGTGACGAGTGCCGATGGCGTATGCCCGACGCCTCGCTTATTGAGTACGGCCCGCTGCAGGTGCTTGCGCGTCAGCGTACGGGCCACGTCGACTGGATGGAATGCCAAGCCCAGCCGTTCGGCCAGCACGGCGGCGGCCTCCAGCTGGAAATCGCTGAATGTCACGACACCGGCGACCTTGGCGTCGGCGGCGGCGTCGAGGTCGCACACCTCGGCCACGTCCTCAATGAGGTCCCGGATGCCGGTGTTGTGCTCCGACTCGGGCAGAACGAAGACCGGCTCCGCCACCCCTTCCAGGCTGGTGATGATGTCGACCGGCGACGCTGCGCCGATGTCGTAGAGGACAGCGATCCGTTGCATGGCAACCTTTCAGGTGGACGGGCCCTCTTGCACCATGTTGAGCAGCTCGGACAGGGTACGGCTCGGTTTGCTCGACAATTTCGGCTCTGCGGAGGGTGAGGTGACGCGGGCCGCGATCCATCGCGCCATCGTCGCCACGCTGGCATTGCCGACAAGCGTGGCGTAGTCGAACGGCACGCCGAACCGCTCTCTGATCCGGCTGATGAGCCGCAGCCCCATGAGCGAATGTCCGCCGAGTGCGAAGAAGCTCTCGTCCGGGTGGTTCGGAGCGGCGCCGAGGACGTCCTTCCACAGCTCGGCCACCTCGGGTTCGAGCTCACCCGAGAACACCTGCGGTGACCTGGCCGGTTCCTGCGGCTGCGGCCGCTCGTCCGCAGTGACGCGCACGACCCAGTCCTCGTAGCGGTCCCGCACGTCCGCCTTGGAGACGACGGTCACGGCGGTGTCCGCGTGGCGGACGATGGTCTCGACCATGCGCACGGCCTCGTCGCCAGTCAGCGCGAAGCGGTCCAGCGGACTCGTCACGGTCCGCTCCGGCTCGCCGTCCAGCCGCCAGCCGTCCCAAGCCGCCGCCAGCCAGCGGTCATCCCCCCGGCACCACCGTTCCTCCGCGAACGCCTCCATGGCGGCGTTCGCGGCCGCATACGCCGCCAGCCCGGGACCGCCGAACGTGGAGGCGTTGGAGGAAAACAACAGGCAGAAATCGTGACCTCGACCGCGCAGCGCGCGGTCGAGCGCCATCGCGCCATACAGCTTCGGCCGCAGCTGCGTCTCGAAATCGGCGGCGGACAGAGCGGCGCCCAGCGTGCGCATCGACCGTCCCGTGGTCACCGCCGCCGCGTGGAACACGCCATGGACTGTCCCCAGACCGTCGAACAGGCCGGTGAGCGCCTCTTCATCCTCGGCGTCGCAGTGCACGATCTCCACCTGGCCGGCGGGCTCAGCCAGCAACCGGTCCAGCGCGGCGGCGGTGAGCGGCGGCAGGCTCAACGTAGCGTCCGCTCGTTCCCGCCTGCTTGTCAGGATGACACGGGCTCCGTAGGCCCGGCGCAGATGGCGGGCGATGTGGAGGCTGAACCGGCCGAGACCTCCAGTGAACACGTAGGTGCCACCGTCCTTAAAGTCCCGAATGGGGCGGCAGTGCCCGTCGATGCCAGCGGGCACCAGCGCCGCGCCCCACCTACCGCTGGGACGCACAGCACGCAGCGACTGGTCGGGAGCCTCGGCGATCTCGCACAGGACGGTCTCGGCCGGCAACCGGGGAGACAGATCGACGACCTGCCAGCGCAGCCCTGGGTACTCCTGCCCCAGCACCCTCAGGGCGCTGATGGCCCCCGCGCGTTCCGGGAAGATCACGTCGCCGTCGTCCACGACCGCGGCCTGTGTGGTCAGCAGGACCACATCGAGCCGATCCGGACCGAGCGCGTCAAGCGCGCTGCTGACCAGGCGGACGACTTGCACGGTGTCGGTGTCCGGGCCGATCACCAGGCGCGCGTGGCCGTCGTCACCGCCCAGTACGGTCCGCAGCTCTTCCGGGCCGGAAACCTGGGCGATTCCCGGAAGATCGCCTCCGGTCTGCACCACGCGCAGACCCGGGAGTGCACGCGCCTGGCGAAGCCGGGGCAGCCGGGTCCAGCTCGGTGTGGTCAGCCAGGAGACCGGATCGGCGAGCAGCCCGCTGCGCGCCGGACGGCTGCTCACCGGCCAGTGCCGGGTGCGGGCGAATCGGTAGCCGGACAGCGGTGTCCTGCGGAATGCGGCCCCGCCATACAGGGCGCGCGGATCCAGCGACACCCCGGCGCAGTAGAGCTGCGCGAACGCCTGGGCCAGCACCTCGCCGTCGTCCGCGTCGTCCCCAGAGGACCGCATCGACCGGATCGTGGTCACCGCACGATGACCACCCTCGGCGCCGTCCTGCGCGACAGCGCGGGCGAAGCCGCTCAGCGCATGACCGGGTCCCACCTCCACGAAGGTCGCCGCGCCCGCGTCCAGCAGGGTGCGCACCCCTTCCGCGAAGCGGACAGTGCCCAACAAATGGCGGACCCAGTAGTCCGGATCGGCCAGGTCGCCTTCCGTGATCGGCAGGCCGGTGACGTTAGAGATCCACGGGATCGCCGGAGCGGCGAACGTAGTCCCCCGCAGCTCCGCCCGGAACCGATCGACCATGGGCTTCAGCAGCGTCGAGTGCGCGGGGACACCAATCGCTACCCGCCGGTTCTCAATCCCCACGGCGGTCAGGCGGGCGGCGAGCGCAGCGATTGCGGCTTCGCCGCCGGAAACCGTGCACAGATCGGCGGCGTTGACCGCGGCGAGCGACACCTCATCGAGGTGCCCGCCGGCGCGCAGCACGTCCGGACTAGCCTGGACGCTTAGCATGGCACCCGATACCTCGGCCATGAGCTGCGAGCGACGCGTCACCAGTCGCAGCCCGTCAGTCGGGGACAAGGACCCGCCGATGACCGCCGCGGCGTACTCGCCGAGGCTGTGCCCGATCTGCCAGGCGGGGCGCACGCCTCGCTCGATGAACGATCGCGCCAGCGCGACCTGGACCATGTGGATGGTGCACAGGCCGGTCACCGTGTCGTCGAGGCGCGCGCCACCGTCCAGCACATCGGTAATCAGGTCGGCGCCCGTCAGCTCCATGAAGGAGCTGCGGCAGGCGGAGACATGCTCGGCGAAGACAGGGTCGGTGGCCAGCAACCGGCGCGCCATGCCCTGATACTGGGAGCCGCCGCCGGTGTACATGAACGTGATGGGCGGATCCACCTCGTCGCTCGTTCTGGTGACGAGATGGCGGGCGGACCTCGTACGTGCCGAGGCCGCGATCCCCTCAAGATCGGGACCGATCACGACGGCCCGATGCGGCCGCAGCGAGCGGCCTTCCAGCAGCGTGGCCGACACGTCCGCGGCGGTCAGGGGCTCCGCGCGCAGGGCCTCGAGGTCGTCGGGCAACGCGTCCAGCATGGCCGTGAGCGACTCCGCCGAGGCGGCGCTGAGCGGCGCGAGGAAATGGCCGCCGACAGGGCGGCGTTCCGTGGCCGGGACGCTGGGGACCGGCGGCGCCTCCAGGACGGCGTGGGCGTTGGTGCCGCCCAACCCGAGCGCAGTCACCGCGGCGACCCGGCGGCCGGGACGCGAGGGCCAGGGCAGGGCTGTGTCGGTGAGGTACAGGGGGCTGCCGGACAGGCGCGGGTTCGGCGTGGCAGCGTCCGGCTGCGGCGGGATGAGGCCGTGTCGCACGGCCAGCGCCGCCTTGATCAGCCCGGTCACACCGGCCGCCGCGTCGAGGTGCCCGACGTTGCTCTTCACCGAACCCAGGGCGCAGCTTCGCTCACCGTCGTCCGCACCGTCATAGACGGCGCGCAGGGCGGCGATCTCGATGCTGTCCCCGAGCGGGGTGCCCGTGCCGTGTCCTTCCACGTACGCGACCTCGGCCGGGCTCACCCCGGCCAGTTCCAGGGCCGAACGCATCGCCGACGCCTGCCCTGCCTCGCTGGGGGCGGTGTAACCGACCTTGTCGTGCCCGTCGTTGTTGATCGCGGTCGCCTTGATGACGGCGTGGATCCAGTCGCCTGCGGCGACCGCGTCGTCGAGCCGCTTCAGCACGACCGCGGCGGTGCCGTTGCCGCTGAAGACGCCGCGCGCGTCTGCCGTGTAGGGGCGGCACCGGCCGTCGGGTGAATAGATCCCGCCTTCGGTGTAGAGCTGCCCGCCCACCTGCGGGAACCGCACGGCCGCGCCGCCGGCCAGCGCTACGTCGCATTCGCCAGCCAGTAGACTCTGACAGGCCAGGTGCACGGCGACCAGCGAGCTGGAGCAGGCGGTCTGCACCGTCATGCTCGGGCCTGTCAGGTTCAGCTTGTACGAGATTCGGGTGCTCAGGAAGTCGATCTGGTTGCCAAGGCCGACGAGCATGCCTTCCTTCCAGTCGCCGTCGCCGCGCCCGGCACGCAGAACGACCTCCCGGTAGGTGTTGGTGCTGCAACTGGCGAACACGCCCACGGGCTCGGTGAACCGGTCGGGCGCGTACCCGGCGTTCTCGACGGCGTTCCAAGCCACCTCGAGGAATATCCGCTGCTGTGGATCGATGTACTGCGCCTCCAGGGGCGAGTAGCCGAAGAAAGCCGCGTCGAAGCGGTCCGCGTCGGCGAGGACACCGCGTACGCCGACGAAATCCTGGCGGCCGACCAGGTCCGGCGAGAGGCCGGCGGCCAGCAGCTCGTCCCGGCTGAAGCTGGTCGCGCACTCCTTCGCTGCCAGGACGTTGCGCCAGAACGCGGTGATGTCATCTGCACCGGGGAAGCGCCCGGCCATGCCGATGATCGCGATGTCGAGATCACTCATTGCCTTGCTTTCTCCTGCGTAGGTTCGCGAGCGCGCCCGCGCGGGACGGGCGGATGACCGGGGCGGCCGTCTTCTGGGGTACGCGGCCGTCCAGGACCGCGGCCAGGGCGGCGATTGACGGGCTGCGGAACAGCTCCAGTAGCTCTATGCCTTCGCCGAACTCCGCGATGATCCGCGCGTGCAGGTCCACCATCAGGAGCGAGTGCCCGCCCGCGTCGAAGAAGTTCTCAGTGCGGCCGATGCGGGCACGGCCGAGGACCTCTGCCCACAGCCGGTGCAGCCGTTGCTCGGTTTCGCCTGCCACCGCAGCGGAGCGGGCGCCTTCTTCGGCAGCGGGCAGATCGCGCAGGAGAGCGGCCCGGTCAAGCTTGCCGTTGGGAGTGAGCGGCAGTTCGGCTCGGACACTGATCCGGTCGGGGATCATGTACGCGGGCAGGGTCTTGCGCAGCGCGGCACGGACCGTGTGCGGGGTGACGGTCTGACCCCCCACGTGGGCGACGAGGCCGTCGAACCCGGCTTGCTCAACGCGGATCACGCAGGCGTCACCGATGCCGGGGATCTGCTTGATCACCGATTCGATCTCGCCCAGCTCCACGCGATGCCCGCGGATCTTGACCTGGCCGTCGTCCCTGCCGCGGTACTCCAGCACCCCGTCATGCCGCCGTACGGCCAGGTCGCCGGTGCGGTAAAGGCGCGCGCCCGGTTCGTACGGATGGGGCACGAACCGCTCGGCGGTGAGTTCTGGCCGGTTTAAGTAGCCGTGCGCGAGGCCGAGGCCGCCGATGAACAGTTCGCCCATGACCCCGGTGGGAACCGGCTGCAGCCGCTCATCGAGCACGTAGGCGGTGGTGTTGGCGATCGGCCGCCCGATGGGGACATCGCGGCACGTCGGATCCTCGGCCACGTCGAAGATGGTGCAGCCGACCGTGGCCTCTGTCGGCCCGTACTCGTTGATCACGCGGCTGTGGTCCAGCCACGGTCGTACCGCGTCGAGCGTCAGCGCCTCACCCCCCACGACCAGGCATCTGGTCGGCGCGCGGTGCGGCAAGACGTCGGCGAGCGCGGTGTTGAGCAGCCGCAGGTGCGCGGGCGTCACCTTGACGACCTGGTAGGGCTGGGCGGCTCCGGCCAACGCGGCCAGCAGGTCGGCCACCTCTTCTCCGGCGGTGAACTCGACACGGGCGCCCGCGACGAGCGGGGCCAGCATGGTCGTCACCGTCAGGTCGAAGGTGATGGGGGAGTGCAGCAGCACGGGCGATCCCTCGGCGATGCCGTACTCAGCGCACGCCCATGTCACGTAGTTGACGACGCCTCGATGCGGCACGAGCACGCCCTTGGGGCGGCCGGTGGAGCCCGAGGTGTACAGGACGTAGCAGAGCCGATCGCCGCCGGGGGCCGGGACGGAGGGGACGCGGCTGAAGGAGGCAGGGCGGTTGGGGGCGGGGTCACGGATGTCGACCAGGCGCACGGAGGTGCCCTCGATCGCGTCAGCGAGGTTGCCCGGCGCGTCCGGCCCGGCCACGAGGATTTCCCGCAGCCCGGCGTCGGCGATGATCTGCCGCAGCCGGGCGCTCGGCAATTGCGGGTCGAGTGGCACGTAGGCGCCGCCGGACCGTAGGACACCGACGATCGCGATGACCGTGTCCGGGATCCGCTGCGCACACACGCCTATCAGCCCGCCGCTGAGCTGCGCGGCGACGGCGGCCGACCACGTGTCCAGCTCGCCGTAGGTGACGACGCGTCCGCCCTGCCGCAGGGCCTCGGCGTGCGGGGCTTTGCGCGCGTAACCGAGGATCAGTTCGTGCACCCCGCGTTCGAGGTCGGGATTTTGCACGGCGGTCTGGTTGGGAGCGGCGAGCAAGGCATCCAGCTCGTCCGCGCCGAGCATCGGCGCGATGGCGACCGTTAGGAACGGCTTCCCGGCGAACGCGGTGGCGAGCCGGACAAAGCGCTCCGCCATCGCCGCAATCGTCTCGCGGTCGAACAGCGCGGCGTCATAGTGCCACCACCCCGTGAACGACCCGTCCGCCTGATCGGCAAAATCGACCGACATATCGTATTTGGACAGCGAGTACGGCAGCGCGAGCGGCTCGGCCTCAAGACCACCGGCCGACCACGCGACGGCGCGGGAACCCGGCACCCCGACCCCGAACGCAACTTGAAACAGCGGCGAATAGCTGAGGTCCCGCACCGGGTTGACGGCCTCCACGACCTTCTCGAAGGGCGCATCCTGGTGCGCCAGCGCATCGAGCACCACCTGCCGCACCCGGTCGAGCAGCTCCCCGAACGACGGGTCCCCGCCCAGATCGGCCCGCAGTACCACGGTGTTGACCAGCGGCCCCACCACGTCATCGACCTCGGGGCGATCGCGCCCCGCCACGACGGTGCCCACGCTCAGGTCGCTGTGCCCGGTGTGCCGGCGCAACAGCACGAGAAACACCGAGAGCAGGATCATGAAGGAAGTGGCGCCGTGCCGCTCGGCGACCTGGCGTAGGGCAGCGCCGGTGGCGGCGTCCAGCTCGAACTGGACGCATGCGCCTCGGTGGGCCTGCACGGCCGGACGCAGCCGGTCGAGCGGCAGCTCCAGCGGCCGCGCGCCGCCGAGCCGGTCGCGCCACCAGGCCAGGAGCTCGCTCAGCCGCTCGCCGGTGACGTGCTCGCGCTGCCAGCGGGCGAAGTCGAGGTACTGAACCGGGGACGCGGGGACGGGCAGGCCCAGGTAGGCGGCACGCAGGTGGCGGCTCAGCACACCCACCGACCAGCCGTCGATGGCGATGTGGTGCACGCTGAGCACGAGCAAGTGGTGGTCCTCGGCCAGCCGGATCAGTTCGGCGCGGACCGGCGGGCCGGCGGCCAGGTCGAACGGCAAGGCCGCCAGCTGGGAGGCCATCTCGAGCGCGGTGTCCTCATCGGGCGCCGCACGTACCGGAACAGCGAGGAAGCGGCCGTCCGGATACGCGACCACCTGGCGGCAGCCGTCGGGCGCGGGCTCATAGCGGGTGCGCAACGCCTCATGGCGGGTCACGACGGCACGCACGGCGGAGGCGAGAGCCACGCAGTCGAGCGGGCCACGCAGCCGAACGGCGATCGGGACGTTGTAGGCGGCGCTGTCCGGGGTGAGCCGCTGCAGAAACCACAACCGCTCCTGCACGAACGACACCGGATGCCGCTCGCCCGGCGCCCGGGCCGTACGAAGGATGCCCGCCTCGGCCGTCGCGCCGGTGCGCTCCAGTTCTGCCGCGAGCGTGCGCACGGTCGGATGTGCGAAACACTGGCGTACCGACGCTTCCAGACCCAGCTCCGCACGAATCCGCCCCACCAGTCGGATCAGCAGCAGCGAGTGGCCGCCTGCGGCGAAGAAGTCCTGATCAACCGCTTCGACCGGACGCTCCAGGAGTTGTGCCCACGCCTCCAGCAACCACAGTTCCATGGGGGTGGCGGGTGCGGAGCGCCGAGGCGAGACCGGTCCCGACGCTCGCAGCCGGTCGAAGTCGATCTTCCCGTTGAGGTTGCGCGGCAGCTCGGTCACGAGCGTGATCGATGAGGGCACCATGTAACCAGGAAGCGACTCGCGCAGTTCGGCCGCCAGCGCGTCGGTGTCGATGGGTGCGGTGGCCACGACGTAAGCGGACAGACCGGCGGATGCCGCGGTTACCACCGCCTGCGACACCGACCGGTGCGACGCGAGCGCCGCCTCCACCTCTGACAGCTCGACACGGTGACCCCGGACCTTTACCTGCGTGTCACGGCGGCCGACGAACTCGATGTTGCCATCGGGGAGTGTCCGGGCCAGGTCACCGGTGCGGTAGTGGCGCCTGCTCGTCCCGGACGCGCCCCGTACCTCGACGAAGCGTTCGGCGGTCAGCTCGGGACGGTGCAGATAGCCCCGCGCCACGCCGGGTCCTGCAATGTACAGCTCGCCCGTCACTCCCTGGGGAACCGGAAGGCCCTGCTCGTCCAGGATCGCGATGGTGGTGGCGCCGAGAGGGCGGCCGACCGGCAATGGCCGCGAGGGGTCGTCAGCATCGGGGCCTACGGGGTGGATGAGCGAGCCGATGCAGGTTTCCGTGGGGCCGTAGTGATTGAAGATCCTGCATGTCGAGCCCTCGGCGAGGACATCGGTGATGAGCGTTCGAGTCGGGGCCTCGCCGCCCAGGATCAGCGCCCGCCGGGGCAGGCGGGGCCGTGCCGTGCCCCGGTACAGCGCCTCGAAATGGGACGGCACGATCTTGAGCACGTCGATGCCGTGCTCCTCGAGGTAGAAGCTGAAACGGGCCGGATCGGTCGCGGTCTCGTAATCCACCACGTGGACGCACCCGCCTCCGGCCAGCGCGGCGAAGATGCTCGTGTTGCCCAGGTCGGCACCCAGGGTGGAGACGGTGGCGTAGTTCAAGCCCTCGAGCTGGCCGCCCAGTTCGCGGCGCAGCACGGATAGCAGTGACGTGGTGTAGTGCGTCAGCGCCCGGTGCTCCAGCACCACTCCTTTGGGGCGGCCGGTCGTGCCTGAGGTGTAGATGACGTAACAGGGGCGTGAGCCGCCGGGCGCGGGCTCGACGGGGCGTTCCGCCCGGCACGTGCCGATGTCGAGGACCCGCGGAGGTTCGGGGAGCTCCCTTAAGGCCGCGCGCAAGTTCTCCGGCATGCTGCCGTGGACGAGTACGGTCCGTACGCCGGCGTCCTCAAGGGCGAATCGCAGCCGTGCCGGCGGAAGCTCGAGATCCAGGGGCAGGTACGCCCGGCCGGCGAGCAGCACCCCCAGCAGTGCGACCACGCCGGCGACCTCTCGCGGGACGCAGATCCCGACGAGGTCCGTGCCGTCGGTGGGAAGCTCGGCCGCGATGGCTCGCGACCAGCGGGCGACCTCCCCATAGGTCAAAACGCGCGGGCCTTGCCGCACCGCCGGCGCGTCGGGCGTCAGCGCCGCCTGGCGCAGGAACAGCTCGTGCACGCCGACGTCGTCGAGGCGGACGTCCGCCGCCGGCGCGGGGGGATCGTTCCAAGCCGTGGCGAGCTCGCGCAGCTCCGCCTCGTCGAGCATCGCGGCGCGGTTCACCGGGCCGTCCTGCGCCAGCTCGCCGGCCAGCCGCACGAAGTGCGCGGCCATCCGCCGGGCAGTCGGCTCGTCGAAGAGCGCGGCGTCGAACTGCCACGAGCCGCGCAGCGAACCGTCGGCCCGCATCTCCAGGTGAACCGACAGGTCCACCTTGGTCAGCCCGTGGGACAGCCGCTCTGGCTGGGCCCGCAGCCCGGGAACGCTCCAGCCGAGATCGTCACAGGGCGCGCAACCAGTGCTGAACAGGACCTGAAACAACGGATGGCGGCCCGGGACGCGATCGGGGTTGACCGCCTCGACCACTTTTTCGAACGGGGCCTCCCGATGGGCGAGCGCGTCGAGCACGACGTCGCGCACCCGCCGTACGAGCTCGCTGAACGACAGATCACCGGACAGGTCCGCGCGCAGGACGAGCGTGTTCACGTACAGGCCGACCGCGCTGTCGAGCTCGTCGGAGTCGCGGACGGTCACCGGGGTGCCCACGCTGATGTCGCTCTGCCCGCTGTAACGCCGCAGCAGCACCATGAACACCGTGAGCAGGACCGCGAACGCGCTGGTGCCCTGCTCGCGCGCGAGCTTGCGGAGGGCCTCGGCCGCAGCGGCGGGCACGGTGAAGCCCACCATGCCCCCGCGGTGCGCGCGCGCCTCGGGACGCGCCCGGTCGACGGGCAGGTCGAGGGCGGGCGCACCGGCGAGCCGTGCACGCCACCAGTCGACCTGGCGGTCGAGCTCACCGTCCAGCCGTTGCGCCGCTGCGTAGTCCACGTACTGCACCGGCTCCGCGTCGCGCGCGCCGCCCTGGCCCAGAGCGGCCCGGTAGTTCGCGCCGAGCTCGTCGAGCAGCACGCCGACGGAATCGCCGTCGAACGCGATGTGGTGCACGCAGGCCACGAGCAGATGGTCGTCGTCGGCCAGCCGGAGCAGCTCCGCCCGCACGGGCGGCTGCGAGGTCAGGTCGAAGGGCCGGCGCAGGAGATCGACGGCGGCGGCGTACGCGGCCTGCTCCCCTGCGCAGTCGCGGACCGGCAGCTCAAAGAACCCGGCGTCCTGCCAGGCCACGATCTGACGGCAGCCGTCCGCAGTGGTCTCGTACACCGTGCGTAGGATCTCGTGCCGGCCGATGATGACACGCAATGCCTGCTGGAGCGCCGGGACGGAGAGCGGGCCACGTAGGCGCAGGCCCACCGGTACGTTGTAGGAGGCGTCTGCGGGATCTGCCTGGGTGATGAACCAGAGGCGTTCCTGCCCGTACGACACCAGATGACGGGCGCCTTCCGTCCGCGGGACCCGCCGGATGCGCTGCTCTTGGGCGCGGGCACGTTCGCGTAATTGCGCCAGCCGCCCGGAGCTCTCTTCGGTCACGTCGAGACCTCCACGGATGGTTGGGCGCCCGCCTGCGGCCTGCGCAGGAGCGGGTGCCGTGAGTGGACAGCTGGCAACAGCAGGGCTCCGACTACCGATGCCGCGACGAGAACGCCGAGCCAGCGCAGGTCGAGATCTCCCGCTGAGAACACGAGCATCGCGCCAGCACAGGACAGGGCCTGGAACACTCCGAGCCAACGCAGGACTATGACGTTGAACCCGACCAGATGCTCACTGGGGATGGAGTTGCGGATGGTGGCGTCCGCAGGGCTGAAAACCCCGACGTTGAGCCCGCCGAGCAACAGCAGCGCGTAGACCGACCATGCGTTGGGCAGGGCGAGGTAGCTGCCCGCCGCCACCACGTATGCCGTGGGCAGGGCCACCGCCCACACCCTGGGAGCAACCCATTTCCTGATCCGATCGAAGAACAGGCCCAGTAACATCCCCGGTGCCCGCAAAACGGCCAGCAACGTCAGGCTCGTGGTGGCGGCCATGACGGCGAGCTTTTCATTGACCAGTGGAAGATAGTTGACGAAGGCGGCATTCACGCCGTGAAAGAGCGGGACGGCCACGAGGACAGCGACCAGGGCCGGCCGCAGCGCCTTGACAGCTGAGGAGGCGGCCGGCGAATCGCTTTTTGCGGGCGCGGCGGGACGCGGATCGCGTCCGAGGCGCAGAATCGTCAGCGACAGCACCACGAACGTCAGCGCGTCGAACAGCAGAACGTAACGCCAGGTGCCCGCGGCCACTACGGCCGAGGCGGTCAGGACCGCTCCCAGGGCCGCCACGATGTCCAGCCCCGCCTTGCGGCCGGCCAATTTCGAGTACTCTTCCGCCTCGACGAAATACCGGTACACCGCGACCTGGTAGAGGATGCGCGGAATTCCTTCCTTGGCGAAGGCATAGAGCGCTACGAAGAGGATGCAGATCAGCAGGGTGGATGACCGGTCGCGGAACAGCATCGACGATAGCGAGATCACAATCTCCATGACCGCGATGGCCATGAGCAGTCGCGCGTAATCCGCCCGCGCGCGCCCCGATCGACTGCCGATCCGTTTCCCGAAAAAACTTGCGGCGAGCACGGCTAACGCCGGAACGAGCCAGAAGATAATAGTGAATTCTATTCTACCGGTCTCCACGCCGACCCCGAACGGGATGGCTGTGACAGCGAGAATGTCACCGAACGTGGACAGGAAAGTGGCGGCCAGAAAAACATGGGAACGTTCGATCACGTCTTCCGCCTCAATGATTTCTTCACGTAGCCCTCCCGTGATCAAGCCTCAAGATAGCCATATGTATGCCGCGGACGTCAACCCCCCTAATCCCAAACATTCCTGCGCCGTCAATGAGTGTGACATGCCTCACATTGCGCGTATCTCGGAGGTACGTAGACTACCGCTGTCAGCCGTCAGTAAATGAATATCCCGTGTCGAAACCGGGCTCGGCCGCGTGGCGTATCCCCTGGTCAAGGCGGCAAATGGAGAAGAGCTGTGGAAAATCCCGAGCACGATGCGTCCCGGGTGGCCGTGTCCACCTTGACAGAGCTTTTCGGCGCCATCGCGCGTCGTCATCCCGACCGTATCGCCGTCCGGGACGACGTGCAGGCGCTAACCTACGCGCAACTCGATGAGCGCTCCGACGCCGTGGCGGCGGCACTGCGCAGGCGTGGGGTCGTTGTGGAGGACCGCGTAGGCGTCCACCTCCGTAGATCGGCCGGCCTGATAGCCGCTGTTCTCGGCGTACTCAAGGCGGGCGCGGCCTACGTCGCCGTAGACACCCGCTACCCCAACGCCCGGCGCGACCTGATGTTGCACGCGGGCAGCGTGCACGTGGTCATCACGGAGGACGCCCTCGCCAAGTCGTTGGGTGACGTGGTGCCCGAGGTCTTGAGGCTGGAGCAGGTCGAACCGGCCGAAGTGGTGGACGCTCCAGTGATGACACCGTCCAACGCCGCATCGGTGCTGTTCACGTCCGGATCGTCCGGCGCGCCAAAGGCCATCGTGCTGGAGCACCGCAACATCCTCTCCTTCGCGACCAACCCGGCGCTGCCACGCTTGACCGACCAGGACCGCGTGGGCCAAATCTCCAGCGTCTCCTTCGACGCCTTCCACTTCGAGCTGTGGTCCGCCATCGCCGCAGGCGCGCAGATCGTGGTCCTACCAGCCGTACCAGATCTGCTCTCCGCCGACTTTCAGCGTCAGATGCGGCGCCACCGCATCTCAGCGATGCTAGTGCCGACGATGGTCGTCAACCATGTGGTGAGGGAAGACCGTGATGCCTTCGCCCCGCTGCGCGTCCTGCAGGCCGGCGGCGACGTCCTGCTGCCATCGACCTGCCGCGACCTGCTCGCGGGGGCTTTCACGGGTGAGCTGTACAACCTCTACGGCCCGGCGGAGATCACCACGGCGTGCACTGCGCATCTCGTGACGGCGCAGGACGCCACCGGCGACAGCATCCCCATCGGCCGCCCGCTGGACGGCGTGACCTTACGCATCGTCCGCCCCGATCTGTCGCCAGTCGCCCCAGGCGAGGTCGGCGAACTCCTGGTCGGCGGCTCCGGTGTGGCCCGCGGCTATCTCGGCGCGCCCCGCGAGACCGGCGAACGCTTCATCACGATGCCCGGCGCCGGCCGCCTCTACCGGACCGGAGACCTCGTCCGACAGCGCGACGACGGCGTCCTGCTGTTCATGGGCAGAGCCGACAACCAGGTGAAGGTGCGCGGCTACCGGGTCGAACCCGGCGAGGCCGAACGCGCCCTGCGCCGTCATCCCGAGGTCAGCGACGCCGTCGTCCTGCCCGACGGCGAGGGCGAAGACCGCCGCCTGGTCGCTTTCGTCGTGCTCGACGGCACGCTGCCGCTACGCGAGCTGCGTGTCCACGCCGAGGCCGAACTACCGGACTACCTCGTGCCCAGCGACATGGTCGCCCTGCCCAGCATCCCGGCCACCGACCACGGCAAGCGAGACCTCGACGCACTGCGGACCCTGCTGGCCAAGCAGCGCGCACGCGACGACAGCTTCCGGCAGCCGCAGAGCGACACCGCCCAGTACCTGGCGCAACTGTGGCAGGAACTGCTCGGCATCGAACGCGTCGGCCTCGACGACGACTTCTTCGCCCTGGGAGGGCACTCGCTGCAGGCATTCCGCGCCCAGCGCCGCATCAACCGCGACCTCGGCATCGAGCTGGAGCTCAAGGTGCTATTGCGCAACACGGTGCTGGCGGACCTCGTCAGCGTCATGGACGAGCTGATCGACGACGCCCTCGCCGGTGATGCGCGGTGAGCCGCGCCACCACCATCGATCTGACCGACGTCGACGTCTTCGTCCGTGGTGAACACCCCGAGATGTTCGCCCAACTGCGCGCCCTGCACCCGGTCTATGAGAACGTCGGCGCCGACGGTAGCCGCTTCTACGCTCTGACCACCTACGATGACGTCCTCTGGGCCTACCGCAACCACGAAATCTTCGGCTCGAGCCGGGGAGCGATCCTCGGCGGATCCTTCGGCAGCACGGAGGACTCAGCGGCGGGCCAGATGATGGTGGCCACCGATCTACCCCGGCACCGCATGCTCAAGCAGGCCATCCAGCCGGCGATGTCCGCCGTGGTGGCCGCCCGCGTGCGCGAGCAGGTCCGGCGCCTGCTCGACCGCGCCATCGAACGCGCCATGACCGCCGGCGGCTGCGACTTCGCCACCGAGATCGCCACCGAACTGCCCGCAGGCGCACTGATGGTGATCATGGGGATCGGCCACGGCGAGGCACACGAGCTCATCGGCCTCACCCGCAAGATGGTGGGCTTCCGCGACGAGGTCTTCGTCGACACCGGCGGTGACGTCCGGCTGCGGCTGGCCTGGCTACAGGCGCAGATCTTCGAATTCCTCGCCGACGTTCTGGCTGAGCGCAGACGCAGCCCCCGCGACGACCTGGCCAGCATGCTACTCACCGCCGAGGTCAACGGCCGCCGCATGCGCGAAGAGGAAATCCTCTACAACTGCATGAACGTCGCCGTCGGTGGCAACGAGACCTCCTCCTACACCGCGTGCACCGGCCTGCTGGCCCTCATGGAAAACCCAGCGCAATACGACCTGCTGCTACGCACGCCGGCGGCGCTGGACACCGCGCTGAACGAAGTGCTGCGCTACAGCTCGACCAACGCCTATGTGCAGAGGGTCGCCCGCCGGGACGTGCAGGTGCGCGGCACGCTCATCCGCGCCGGCGAGTCGGTGACCCTATGGAACTTCTCCGCCAACCGCGACGAGAAGCAGTTCCCTGACGCGGCCCGCTTCGATGTGATGCGAACCCCCAACCGGCATCTCACCTACGGAGCCGGCCTACACCGATGCGTCGGGGCACCAATCGCCCAGGCAGAGCTGTCGCTGCTCTTCGAGCGACTGCTCGCGACAGGCACCCCGCTCAGGCCGGCGGGCACAGCACGCCGCCTGCGCTCCAACTTCATCCTAGGGATCACCCATCTGCCCGTGGAGATTGGATGACCGACATCGACAACGCGCTGGCCAGCCTCAGCGACAGCCAGCTCGACCTGCTCGTACGGCATCTGGAGCCAATCGCCCCCAACCAGCTTCGGTTATGGATCGACCACGAACTCGACCCGGACTCCAACGCCTACAACGTGTCGCGCAGCCTGCGCCTGCGGGGACGGCTGGACGCCGCCGCGCTGATCGAAGCGGTTAACACGCTCGTACGGCGGCACGAGGCGCTGCGCACCGTCTTCCTCGAACACGCCGACACCGTGTACCAGCTCGTCCTGGATCCCGATCCGGTCCTATCCGGCGTCGAGCACGTGAGCGGGAACGTCGCGGCCCTGGCACGGGAGTTCATGCTCGAGCCCTTCGACTTGCGGCGCGAGCGGCCGATGCGGGCACGCCTGCTGCGCGTCTCCGACGACGAACACGTCCTGCTCCTCGCTTTCCACCACATCGCCGTCGACGGCTGGTCCCTGGACATCGTGGAACGCGAACTGGCGCAAGCGTACGAGTCGATCTCCCGTACAGGCGGCTGGACGGCCCCCGCCCCGGCCGCCCAGTGCGGCGACTTCACCCGCTGGCAGCGTCAGACGCTGACCCCGGAACTGGTCGAAGCCCAGCTCGGCTACTGGCGGACGGCGCTGCCCGCCGACCCTGCGGAGGGATCGTCACTGGCCACGCCCTCCATGGTCGGGGCGGGCGCAGGCCCGGCGGCGACGGCCAGCTTCGAGCCGCCTCCCTCATGCGCAGCCGCCATCGACGCGCTGTGCGGCCGGTTCGACGTCTCCGCGTTCGCCGTCCTACAGGCGGCGGTGCAGATTCTCGTGTGGCGCTACTCGGGTGACGCCGATGTCGTACTGGGAACCACGACGCTCAACCGCAAGCGGCCGGAGTTCGAATCCGCCGTCGGGTTCTTCGTCAACACCGTCGCCCTGCACACGAATTTGGCCGACAACCCGTCGTTCGGCGTGGCCTTGGCGCGGGCTCGTGAGACCGTGAACGGCGCGTTGTCGCACGACGACGTGCCGTTCGACCGCGTGGTGGCCCAGCACCGTCCGGGCCGCCGTGGTGCCCTGTTCCACGTCGCCGTGGAGCTGCAATCGGCGCCGTTCTCCCGCCGCCGGTGGGGTGGCGTGACGGTCGAGGCCGAGAGTCTAGCGGACAAGCAGGCGAAGTTCGGTCTGACGTGGTTCTTCCTGCGCACCGGAGACCAACTGCGGCTAATGGTCGAGTACGACACGGCACTGTTCGATCAGGACTGGGTCGAGGCGACGGCGGACGCCCTGTTCACCCTGATCAGCGCCGGGGAACAGGCGCCGGACACACCCGTCGCCGACCTCGACCTGCTTGGTGAGCGGCGCACCGCGACCATGACGGGGCCCCCGCCCCGTGACGCGATGCCACCCACGAGCGACCTGATCAGGGCACTAGCCGGGCACGGCGAACGCATCGCGGTGCGCACAGCCGATGACGCGATCACCTTTACCGAGCTAAGCCGCCTGGCCGAGGCGTGCGCAGGCGCGCTCATCGAGCGCGGCCTGCCTGCCGGCTCCTTCATCGGCCTGGTGGCGGACCGGTCCGCCCACTCCATTGCGGCGCTGCTCGGCATCTGGCTCGCCCGGTGCGCGTACGTGCCGATCGACCCCGTCCTGCCCAAGGAGCGCAACCGCCATGTGCTTGCCGACGCGGGCGTCGATGTCGTCCTCGGCCCAGCGGACTTCGACGCCTTCGGCGCGCACGTGATCGACTTCACGAAGACGGACGGCCCCAGTGGCGAGCCCCGGCGAACCCAGCCGCAAGACGTTGCCTATGTGATCTACACCTCCGGCACAACGGGCGCGCCCAAGGGGACGCTGATCACGCAGGCAAACGTGCTTGACTTCATGGCCGGACTACGTGAGACCTACGGGGTGCGGGACTGGAGCGACGAGGTGGTCTCGCTCAACGCCCCGCTCATCTTCGACGTCACCGTCCAGCAAGTGCTGGCGCTGCTCAACGGCGCCACGCTCGCCATCGTGCCCGCCTCGGCGCGGCTGGATCCGCACAAGATGATCGACTATCTCGCCGAAACAGGAACCACATTCCTGGAATGCATCCCCTCGCACCTGCAGGTGCTCGTGGACGCGGGACTGCTCACCCGCCGTGACCTAAGGCTGCGCTGGCTCGTCCCCGGCGGGGAAGCCTTGCCACCCGCGCTCTGGCAGACCCTGGTCGAAGCCCGGCACCTGCGCGTGTTCAACGCCTACGGCCCGACCGAATGCACAGTCAACGCGACCTGCCAGCCCGTGGACACAACCGCGCGGCGCCCATCCATCGGCAGACCGCTGCCGGGCGTCTCCCTGTACGTCGCCGACGACAAACGACGGCTGGTGCCGCGCGGCGCAATCGGTGAGCTGTACATCGGCGGCGAGGGAGTCGCTCTGGGCTATCTGGGGCGCCCAGACCTGACCGCGGAACGATTCCTGAATGTGCCGTGGGGCCCGTCCGGCGAAATCGTCCGCGTGTATCGGTCAGGCGACAAGGTACGGATCGCCGAGGGCGGCGTCATCGAGTACCTGGGCCGTCTCGACGAGCAGGTGAAAATCCGTGGGAACCGCGTCGAGCTGGGCGAGATCACCGCGCGACTCGAAGCCCATCCAGCGGTGACCAAGGCCGTCACGATTCTCGACACCAAGAACCCACAAGGGCCGTCACTGCACGCGTTCGTGGTGCCCTGCCGAGAGGTTGACGCCACGGAACTGATTGGGCATCTGCGCCGATTCCTGCCCGAGCACATGATTCCCACCTGGATTTCCCACCTGTCCGCCATCCCCGTGACAGTCATCGGCAAGGTGGATCATCGGGCGCTACTGGACCTGTGCGCCCGGGAGCGGCTGTCCCTGCCGCCCGCCGCCCTCGTCGCACCCGAGCCGCCCGCAGACGACTTGGAACGACGGCTGGTCGAACTCTGGCGAGACATCCTCGGCGTGCCCCAAGCGCATGCGCGATCCCACTTCTTCGAACTTGGCGGCCACTCGCTGCTCGCGGCCCGTCTGATCGCCCGGCTCCGGCGAGAGCTCGGCGCGGCCGCGACATTCGCGTCGCTCGACCGCTGCCCGACACCACGCCAGCTCGCCGCCGAACTACGCGACACCCCGATGGCACCCCGAACCCCGACGGTGGGCGGACATGTCATCGAACTGGCCACCGCGGCCGACGATAAGACGCCGCTGTTTTGTCTGCATCCGCTTGGAGGCGATGTACACGCCTATCGGGAACTGGTGGATGCGCTGCCCACGGCCAAAACGGTCTACGGCGTGTTCGACGGGCTCACCAACGCGCGCACGCGGACGACCTGGTCGACACCGGAGGCGATGGTGCGGACCTATGCAGAGGAGATCCGCCCACTCGTCGGCGGCCGAGGCTGTCATCTGATCGGCTGGTCACTCGGCGGACTCCTGGCCCACGCCGTGGCCCGGGAACTGGAAGAGATGGGCGTGCCGGTCCGTTCGGTGTCCATCTGGGACACCGGGGTGGCCGCCGAGGCTCGCCGTCCGGCGGCACCTGACTTCTCCACTGGTGCACTGTCCGTCCTGAGCTCACTGGCACCGCCCAGAGCCGCACTGTCGAAGCAGGAACGCGATCGGCTGCGCGCCGAGTACCGTATCCATGGTGATGCCTACACGGGCCGCGACGCCGGCGCCTGGGCGCTCGACACAGCTGCGGCTTTGTGGGGAGTGCGCCCCGACATAGAACGTGAGGCCTTGGCCGACCGCGCCGCGGTAGCCAGCCTCCACAACTGGCTGTTCGCTGGGTGGCGCCCAGGCATCGTCGAAGCGCCCCTGTGGGTGGTGTGGGCGGGAGATTCGTTGGACCAGCAACTTGTCACGAAAACCGACTGGAACAGGCACACCCGCGCCACGGTGCGCGAGGACCGCGTCGAAGGCGGGCACCACGAGATCATCCGCCAGCCCATCGTCACCGGGCTGGCGCGCGATCTGGCCGACCTCGTCGTCGGTCCCGAAAGGCTCGGTTGACCGGGGCAGCCCAACGCCCGCTTCCGGTCAGCGGCTGGGCGGCGGAATTCGTGCACATCCCAGCCGATGCCTAGCCCGTGCGGTGCGATGTGCTGGTCGAGGAGCGCGCGGGCCCTGCCCCGTAGAACAGGCGGGCCAGTCCAGTATCGGGGGAACTAGATCTGACCAGGCCAGCGGCGAGTGACGAAGACCGGTCCGCGCAGCTCCAGCGCCTCGATCACTGGCTGGAAGGCGGTGTTGTTGCTCCTGAACTCCAGCGTGTCCAGCAGCGCGATCAGGCCGCGCCGGTAATGGTTGGTGTAGGAGGCGCGCAGCGTGGTCTGCACCGTGGTGCGGTAGGCCGGGCCCTTGGTCTTGAACTCGTGCACCAAATCCTTGAGCGTCTGCTCGCCGCCGCTGACGGCGGGAAAGATGACCTGGCGGACCGGGTCGTCGGGATGGCCCAGGGCGGCGTCGGCGACCTTGAACAGGATGTTCTCCTTCCCGGTCACCCGCTTGAACGCGTTGATCAGCTCCTTGGTCACCTTGCTGTAAGCCCGCGCCTTGATCCGGTGCACCGTGGCGATCAGCAGCTCCACCAGCGTGTCGGTGATCTCCCGCTCCCGCTCGTGGACCAGCGCCGCCAGCAGCAGGACCTTCAGCTCGCGCGGGTGCGTGCGCATGTGCGAGGGCGCCTCCACCGCCGCCCGGGCCCGCCAGGACCCCAGCACCTTGGGCGCCACCTCGGCGAACAACCCGGGCGGCAGCTCGATCGCCCGCACCGCCGCGAGCTTGCGGATCTCGGTCATCATCGACTCCAGGCTCACGTGCCGGGCGCGGACTTGATGAACGCCAGCACGTCGAAGTCCTCGTCGTCGTCCTTGCCCTCTCCCTCGGCAGCCGCCTCGCCCGTGGGCTTCTGACCATCGCCGGCCGTCTCGGCCGCCGTGCGGCCGTCCTCATCGAGACCGACCAGCGCGCAGATGCGCTGCGTGGTCTCGGAACCCAACCGGGAGCAGATCCGCACCGACCAGGTGACCTCCGCGTTGTGCAGGGCCGAGGCCACGATCCGGGAGATCCGCCCAGGCGTCGGCGGCTCGATCCGCTCCTCACGCAGATGCTTGAGCAGCTCCTCCCGCACCCGCTCAGGCCGCCGCTCGGCGTGCGCGATGTTCTCGGCCAGCCACCCCGCCAGCTTCGTGGCGTCCGCGGTCGTGCAGGTGCGAAAGCCCAGGTGCGTACGGATCTGGCTGCGGTGATACTCGATCGTGGAGCCGGACCACTCGTAGAAGCCGAGCTCTGAGGCAGGCACCTGTACCTACTTGGCCACATGCTCGACCACGTCATCCGGTAGTTCCGAGCGGCCGCGCGGGAACCGGCCGTGCTGCGTGTAGAACTTCAGCAAGAGCGCGAAGCCGAGTCGCGTGGCATCCCGTTTCCCGGCAATGAGATCGCGCTCTTCGTCCAGGATCGTCCAGTGCTCGACCAGCTCGTCGATGTGCATCGGGGGTGTTTCATGACCGCCCAGCATTGACCAGGAGAGTCACGACAAGATCAACGCCCTCAACTCAAGAACTGTTGCTTACCCAAATTGTGCCGGCTGCCGGGACCGTCGGCGAACGCCTCGCCGTCTGACAGGCATACCTAGTCGACTACGCGCGCCATTTCGCGAAAGAGCACAGGACGAGCGGGCGGCCAGCGCCATGTGATGCCGCCGTCGCCCAGGGCCCGTACTCGGTGGCGCCCGCCCTTGGAGGGGACGTGGGCGCGGCGCATCAGGCGGGTGTCCCCAAATTGGTGACGGGGTGTTCGGTCAGGCGGTCACGGACTTGGCTGGGGAGGATGCCGTGCTGGGCGAAGACGGTGGCGACGAGTTGCGGGAATCGGGTCGCGTCCTGGCCGGTTCGCTTGCCGATGAGGTCGGTCCAGGCGTGGTCAACCTCGCGGGCGAGGGCGAGGATGGTATCGGGGTGGACGAGGTGAGAGTGCTCGGCAGCGCCGATTGCGCCGGTCGGGTCGACAGCCAGTCTCGGTGAGATGATCGCGGTGATGCTGCCGGCCGGGATGCCGTTGTGGTCGCGGTCGGCAGCCAGAAGTTTAAGCTGGTCGTTGACCTGGCGGATGTCGTTGTGCGGCACCATGCCTTCGGGCTTTTTGTGCTCGCTCTTGGCCTCGAGCGCGAACCACATGTGGTTGCCCCAGCACCAATTGGAGTCCGAGCGGCCGCTGCCCTGGGGCTTACTGGCCTCGGCGCCGAGGAAGAACCCGAGTTCGGTCAGCGCGGGCTCGTACCGCTCGTGGGAGACCTCGGCGAGGCCGGCGACCATGGTGTTGAGCCGCTTGCCGAGCTTGCCGGGTGGTTGGTTGAGGATCTGGCTGGCTGCGGCGGCGACGGCGACGTCGTCCTGGGGCGGCATGTCGGTCGGGGGTGCGTCGGGCAGAGACGGCAGGGCCCGAACCCAGGCGCCCGGTGCGGTGCGGTCAGCGTTGAACACCAACTGGTGGGCGGTGGCCAGCAGGGACTGGTTACCTTCGGCCGCAGCCCGGTAGGCCCACATCCCGGCGAGCAGGATCCAGAACGCCCGGTAGCCTACGGTGGCGTCGCCGCCCTGGGACAGCAGGTTCGCGACCCGGTTGGCCTGCGAGCTGGCCTCGGACCATTTGCTGTGCCCAGCCAGGGCGCACGCCTCGATCTCGGCGGCCGCGGAGGCGGCCAGGGCCTCGCTCCCGGCCGGGGGTGTGCGCTGGAAGGAGGCGCGGAGCGTATTGAGGGTCGGCACGGCCTGCTCGCGCCAGACCGGGGAGGTCTCCTGGTCGAGGAACGCCTGGACGTTCTCCAGGACGTCGCCGGTAGTGGTCTGCCTGCTGTTTTCCATCCCGAACCGGATCTCGGCCTGCAGGTCGGGTGACAGGGCCGACTGGATCTCCGGGCGGAGTAGGTAGCGGGTCAGCTCCTGGCCGCGGACGATGACGAGCGCCCAGTCGTTCGCGGCGCGGGTGCAGCGGCCCAGCCCCTGAACCACGCGGGTACGGACACGCTCGTTGAGGGCGGCGCCGGCGCGGACCTGAACGGACAGGAACCGCTCTTGGAGGTTGTCGCGGTCGGGGACACTCTCGATGACGACGAGCCTGCACGCCTCGTGCGGCAGATCGAGGCCGTCGTAGCGGCTGGCCAGCGCGCACACCCCACGGGTCAGCGCGGAGAACGCCTCCATGCCGTTCTTCACATCATCCTTGGTGAGCACGGGCCAGCCGGGCTGGGCAATGGCATCTGCTGTGGCCAGCGCAGTCGCCGCGTCTGGAGCCAGGACCAGGGCCTTGCCCGCCCGCCGGGTGATCTCCTCGGTCAGGGCGTCGGCATCGTCTTGAGAGACGAGATCGGGAAACACCAGGAACCGCTGGCCAGAGCGGGGCTCGGGCAGCGCGATGCGCACGATTCCGGAACGGCCGAAGGACCGCTCCAGGTCACCGGCGTCGCCGAGCGTCGCCGACAGGTAGATGCGCTGGCGGGCGTCGGTGAAGGCCCGGTTTTCCTGAGTGGGAGGGACAAGCGGCCGGATCTGGATGCTGGAGTGAGTGAGGTAGACGAGGCAGGACGCCAGCACCTTGCTGATCATCGCGTAGCGGAACATCCAGGGCCGCCTCAAGCCGGACAGAACGGCGGCGAGCCGCTCGGCCATCCCATCGTGCTGGGCCAGGATCACCAGCTCGACGCTCTCGCGGGCGCCAGCCTCGGCATCGGCCTTCCGCAGCCGCCGCAGCGACAGCTCGTTCAGTCCGGGCGCCAGGATGTCGAGGAGTTCGTCGAACAGCTCGGTGTCAGAGAATTCGTCACCGGTCCGGCTGACCTTCACACAGTACTGCTCGGCCACGTACTGCTCGCCGTTGTGGGCGTCGTCGAAGACCAGTAGGTCCGGGTGCGGGTCAAGCTTGGGCGAGCTGTTGAAGATGGTGCTGTAGGTGGTGATGGCGACCGCCTCGCCCGCGTCATAGCGGATCTGATCGGCCAGCAGCCACTTCCTGTGGTCGCCAGTGAGGACCACCGCCGGGACTCCTTCCCGGGCTGCGGTCGCGGCGACTTGGCGGGCTAGCTGGTCGGTCGGGCAGGCGTAGGCGACACGTACGCCCTTCGTCTGCCGCCACCACTCACTGATCACCAGTGCTGGGATGGTCTTGCCCGTTCCGGTCGGTAGCTCCAAGGCGATGTCCTGCGCCCCGAGATGCTTGGGCTCGGCATACCAGCGCAGCAGGTCGCCCTGGTGAGTCAGGAGGCCCGGGACGGCTTCCGGGGTCCGCGGAAGATCACGGTAGAGCGCCTCTGGTGTCTCATAAGACGCCTTCTCCACCCCGACTCGCTTGAACGCCACCACAACCGCCCTCAGGAGTGCACCGCGAACCCCACAGATCCTAGCGTTCGCACGGCCGGTCGAGCAGCTCAGTTGTTGGCCATTTGGGCGTCTGTCCAAGGTGGCGAAGTGGCTATCCCGGGCAGCCGAATCGCCTCGATGCCGTCGGCATCGGCCAGCAAAGGATCTTAGAACCGGACAGGTGTCCGTCAGCGGCGTGCGGTGGGGTCGTGCTCGGCGGTGATGCGGGCTGAGGTCTCCTCGCCGAGGCGCACGTAGCGGCCGAGGCTGGCCAGGGGCTGGTGGCGGGACTTGGAACGCCAGCCAACGTGCCTTACGTGCCTGACAAGATCATAGCGCTCTGACCTGCGGCATAGGCTAATAACCCAAGATAATCATCGTTTCTAGGGGGAGGGCCGAGCCCGTAATGGCGCGGGCGTCTGTGCACGATGACCAGGAAGGCCGGACGTCCGCGCTCCCAGCTCTCACACGCCCGCCACGACACCACGATGTCGGCCCAGCGGCGCCTGGGCTGCGCCTACGGCCAGCTGTAGCCAAGGAACCCCCTCCGCAGGCAGGCACCACCATGACCTTCGAGCCCCGGCGTCGAGGATTACTTGCTCGTGCGCTTCGTCGTGGTCCTGCGCCCACCGGCCGCCGCCCTGCCCCGAGCGGTGGTCGTGGCCGGTTTGGCCGGCGCGGGCCGCGCAGCCGGTCGCTCACGGACCTGCGTCTGGCCCGGCCCGCTCGGCTCGGGCTCCTCCCCACGGCGCTGCCGCTGCGCGACCATCGCGCCGGCGCCAATGGCGGCCGCGACAGGCAACTCAAGGACCCCGAAGACCGCCAGCGCGCCCAGCGCCCCGTAGTAGGCGATGCGCTCGGGCGGCGGCACAAACCTCCGGGCCACGTCGGCGTAGCGGCCGAGCACCTGCCTGCCGATGTGCGGCATCGGGACGCGCGGCTTCGGAACGACTTCCAGGTGCGGCATCCGCATCTCGGGCGGGCGGACCTCGATGCTGAGCATCGGCAGATCCAACGTGAGCCACTTGGTCCCGTTCCCCCTCGATATAGCGGAGGCGCGCCCACGTGCCTGGGTAACGGCCATGATCCCTCCTCCAACTGGAGAACCAGCTCTTCACTACCCCTTTCCGCCGGCCCTGCGCCCATTCTCCAAGTGCGCGGAGAGTGGAACAGGGTGAGCTAATCCCGCCGCCATTCGCTGGACCAGAGCCGAGGCCAGCCCTGATTTTTGAAGACGTACGGGCGAAGCCCGTGCCTTTCAAACCATGTGAGGGAGTCACCTGACGATCAATGAGCGAACAACCTAAACGGAGCGCCTTTACTAAGTAGATTTTGGTGGGCGGCCACACTCCGGGCGTCCCACCGGGCGCTTCCCAGCAGGCGCCGGGCTTCAAGGAGGCGCCGCTCGTCGATCAGGTCACGCACCCCTTTGCCCGTGGCGTCCCGAGCGGCGCGGCTGAGGGTGCGGACCGAGCAGCCCAGCAGCTCGGCGTAGTCCGCCGCCCGGTGCAGTTCGCGGAAGTGCAGCTCCAGGGTGTCCACGAACCGACCGTAGGTATCACCACGGCCCGTGCCGGCCGTCGCCGCACCCGTGGAGGTGATGCCGGGGGCGTTGGCAAGGCGCAGCAGCAGCGATTCGAGCAGGCTGCGCCGCAGGGCATGGTGGACATCCAGGGGGCGACGTCCAAGCGCCCGGGCGGGGAGCGGACGGCAATGCCGTCCGCTCCCCGCCAACACCTCTAGAAAATAGGAACGGGCTTCGCCCGTACGACTAACCCCAGCCGAACCCCGCCACCGAACATCCCACCGACGCGGATGTCCTCACCACAACCCACACGGTCCGATGGAAGCTGAGGGTACTGGATGACGCTGGCCGAGTTCGCCGAGAGCCGCGGCGTGCCGTTCGATGAGTTCTATGCGCGGCTGCGCGGCCTGGAGTGGGAGTCCACGGAGGAGCACTGGCACGGCTGGCGCACCATCTCCGGCCTGGCCGCACTGCTGGGATTGTCGGAGAACCAAGTGGAGTGGAAGGTCCGCGGCTGGCGCCAGCAGAACGACCTGCCCCTGAGCGTCGTCGATGAGGGTGCCCTGGTTCGAGCCGCTGCCGTTCGTCGCCAAGCTGCGCGGTCACGACGCTGGCGTACCCGAGGACAGCCCGGCCGCGCTCGGCTTGGCCACCCGGGTGGTCGGCGCGCTGAAGGAGACCGGTGTTGGCACGGTGGCCGAGCTCCTGCGGCGCCAGCCCGAGGACCTGGTGAAGGCGCCGGGGCTGGCTAAGGCGTCGGTGGCGGCGATCGAGCCGCAAGGCCGGCGACGCCGGTTGGGCGAGGGTGGCCATGCTGATACCGAGTCCCCACCGAACTTGAAGCAGAGCGGACAAATCGCCGGGGCGGGGCGATGTCGACCCGGACCAACTGGTCACACATCGTCCCGCCCCAGTCGGGCCGTTGTTGGGCCTCTTCCTACTGCGGTCCCTCAGCAGTCCGAGTCGAGAGTGACGACTGAGAGGGAGTCGTTGGGCAAGCGCCCAGATTTCCCGTCGAAGTTGCCCCAGTGTTTATTACCGGCGTTGAAGTACTGCTGCCGGCCCGGGAACAAGCCCGCGTGCTCATCGAAGTGACCCGACGAGCAGCCTGCCCACCATGCGCTGGCTTTGTCGTTCCAGTTGAGACCGTCGCCCATCGTGGCGTTGAGATCAATCCAGCCCCTGCCGCGGATGCACACGGTAGGACCGCCGGGGAAGATCTTTTTGTCCACGTCGAGCGGTCCATTCCAGAACAGCGCGAGGTAGGGGATGTCGGACTCGTTGCCGGTGCATCGGGTGGACCACGTCAAGGGAGCGACGCTGTCGTTGCTGTCGAGGCAGCGACTGGTGTGCTTGGACCCGTTGAGCGTGATCTCGAGTGTGCGGCAGCCGTCGGCAAAGGCCGACGAAGCGCTGGCGGCGGAGGCGAGTACCGGCATGCTGACGAACCCGAGCGTGATGCCGAGCATCAGCCGGAGAGCTCGGCTGCGTAACAGCATGGGGCGGCGCCTGGCCATGATCAGGTTTTTCACCTTGTGATCCCTTTCGTTCGCGGAGAACGTGCGAGATCTTCATAAGGGTGCATTTGTCCACGCGAGAGCGATCTGGACAATTTCTGGCAGCGTGTTGTCCAGGCAAGTCGACAAGGATCGTCAACCAGAGGAGGAGGCCGTAGCGTGGGACGGCGGATGCGGGCACTCAATCCCACCGGCACCCCTGTCGAGCGGTTCGCCTGTGACCTGCGCGCCCTACGGGCCCAGGCCGGGGAGCTGCCTTTCTGGAAAATGGCGCGACGATGCGAGGTCTCCAAGAGCGCGTTGGCCGCCGCGGTAGCCGGTCACCAACTGCCCTCCGAACATGTGCTGCGCAACTTCGTGAAGGCCTGCGGTGGGGACTGGCCGTATTGGCGCGAGCGTTGGCTTCAAGCGCTCGCAGAGGTCGCATCGCACACCTCACAGTCGGACAACCACAGGGGGGCCGGAGGGGCCTTGGTCCCGGTGAAAATCGTGCTGCCCGTCCTGGCGGGGCAGGTGCCGGCCGGCGCCGACAGCGAGGTCGTCGCCTCGGGAGGCGCGGAGGGCTGGCGCCTTGCCGGTGGCTTCGCGTTGATGCCGCCGCTGACTGCTGATGTCACTTACCGCCGTCACTGGCGGGAGCGCTGGCTGTGGCTGTTAGTCGTCGTGTTAGCCGGCGCCGGGGGGTTCGTCCTTGCTCAGGGATTGTCCCGATCGGCGGGAGGGCAGGCCACTGGGGCGGTTACTCCCTCCCCCACACCGTCACTGGTGCGAGTTCTGGATGGCACTGACCCGAAAATCGCAGGCTGCGGAACCGACAAGATCACCTTGGATTCCGCGCCGGTTCTCCTGCAGAAAGATGCACGGTTGCGCGGCAAGCGTTTGCCCGCTGGAACCAAGGTCGGCGTGATCAGCCTCGCCTACTCACCTCGGTGCGCCGGGGCCTGGCCGCGGTTCGATCCCACACCAGGTCTCAACCCCAATCCCGACGACACCACGGTCGGTGTCCTCACCGTCGAAGGTCTACGACCCGCCAACAACACCGCGAACTCCTGGAAGATGGGCTACATCGACCAGACCTATGGCAATTTGCTTCTCACCGGCGTGGGCTGTGTGCAAGCCCGCGCGCGTCTCGACATGGTCGGCCAGAACGTCGTCGCTACAGGCCAGACCCGTTGCCTACCCCAACTGTGATGAACGGTGTCCGGCGGACTTCGGCCGACGTCGCAGCGGAAGGCTTCCCCGGCCGCCGCTGCGCGCGTGTGGCCGCCTCCTGGGCTGTGGGCCCACCCGAACGCATAGATCTGACCGCCACGCCGCCACTAACGAGAGAACCGGCCGCAGCGCCATCGTGAGAGTGGCACCCAGCAGCGCTGCCCACGCGACTGCCTGTCGGCCCGGGACACTCCGTCGGCTCAGAGGGCACCTTGTGGCGAGGCTGGCCCCCTTGCGCCGTTTGGGACACGACGTAATGTCAGGGCATCGACGAGCGGCGTGCCAGAATCGATGGCCAATACCTGCCGGTTCTCGGGGCGGCATTGGCGCTGAAGGACGGGTTCGACACGCCGGAAGAGCCCATCGAGGCGTTGGCCGAGGTCACGCGGGCGGTGGAGGAGTCCGTCGACCGGCTGACGCAGATGATCGAGGCCAGCGCGGCGGATTGATGGGCCGGTACCTAGAGGGGCCCGACGGCCTGCGTGTCAAGCCGGTCCGGCTGCGCAAGAACAGCGCGGATTGGATCTCCGTCGCTGACGGGCCAGATCCGCCCAGTTCGACTGCGGTAGTCTCATGGGCCCCTCGGATCCCTCCCTGTCAAAATAGACAGAGGTAACAGACAAGATCCCCATGCGGGAAAGTCTGGGACAGGAAGGGCGACGTGAGCGCATGACGGCTGACCGATTCAGCACGCACAATCTCGAACTCGGCCACGATATTGTGATCAAGCGCTACAGGTCGTGGGACAGGGGCGAGCCTCGCCGGGAATGGGCGGCGCTCACGCTCCTGGCTGAACATGCACCTGGTGTCGCGCCCACGCCAGTGGAAGCCGCGTTCGACGCTCACCCACCCGTGATCACGATGAACAGGCTGCCCGGCCGCGTCCTGCGCGGCCAGCACGCCACCGATGACCAGGTCAACGCGATGGCCAATGCCCTGAACCGGCTGTACCAGGTTCCGACTCGGGTAGTGGAACAGATCGACCCCGCCCCCTGGGGACCCGTCACAGCCGTGGACAAATACCGCGCCTGGGCCGACAGGCAACCCGACCTCGGCGACGACCCGCTTGTGCGGCAGGCTTACCAAGAGGGAGCCGCCTGGCTGGCCTCCACCGACCCCGACAAGCTCACCACGAACCCTCATCCGCCCGTTCTCGGGCTGGCGGACGGGAACCACGCGAATTATCTGTGGGACGAGCACGAGCGGCGCATATGGCTTATCGACTGGGAAGACTCCGGCCGCAATGATCGCGCCTTTGAACTTGGCGAAGTTATCGAGCACATCTCCCGCGTCGACGGCGGCCTGGACGCCCAGCAACTCCTGGACCGCATCGACCTAGACCCGGGGGAGGCCGAGCGGGTGCTGGGCTTTCGCCGCTTGGTCGCGCTGGGTTGGTTTCTCCAACTCGGCCCCAACGGGCCAGCGACCCCTCACAACCCGGTAGGCACCTTGGAACGCCAGGCCGAACGGGTTCTGCACCTACTCAACTGACACCCGGCAGGCTGACCGTACTGCTTGTCTACGCGCCGGTCCACTCGTCAACTGGCCCAACAGCCATGACTGGATGGAGGGCTTCGACCTGACCAGGACAGCGACGACTACGCCGAGATCAACCCCTACGAGCCGCCAAGCGGGACCGCGCCGGGCGGCGGCAGTCAGGGACAACTGGCGGGCGATCTCGAGCCGCGCGGAGCAGCGAGTCCAACGCTATCGCTGCCTCTAGCCGACTATTGGCCTCATCGCATACAACGACAGCCAGCCGAACCTAATTCCTTGATCATAGTGTGCCGGGGCGTCGACGGAAGGGTGGTAACTAATCTCCCGGTCGACTCGCCCGTGCCATACGTCGTCGCCCTCCCACCACCGGTGACCTTTTCGGGGACCTGGCACGCACCCCTGACCAGCGGCAGGAGTTAGCGCTGCAGCGCCGCGGTATCCGGGCGGCGCCCCCGACGACGCCGACGAAGAGGGGCCAGGGGAAAAGCGACTGGTTTCAGCCGTGCACGGTGGCAAGGCTAGCGGCTACTCCACGATCATCACGGAGAACGCCTCTGGGTACCGTTTTCCCGGCTTGGGCTTTGGGCGGCCGCTGAACCGCACGAGTGTGCCTTTCGGCAGCGACGTTCGTCCCCCGGGCAGGCTGTCGCGTGAAAACGAACCAGGACTGTCCCACAGTGTCGGTGATGGACCCTGACGTTGCGCCGGGATCCCAGCGGGTGATTGTGCCGCGCAGCTCGCCACCACCGGGGGTGGGCACGCCCGCGATGGGGCCGACGAACGGCCGCGCGCCCTGGTAGTCGTCGCGCAACCCGACGGCGAGGAGTTCCTCCAGCGACGGCGCGCTCGAGGCCGCTGCGACGAGCGCGGCAGCGGTGGCCACCGGCGGCTGCATCCGCGGAACGATGACGTGCCTGTCCAGCTCGACCAGGCGGGCGACGAGCGGGACGAAATCTTTGTCTCCGGTCAGCAGCACCACTGTCTTCCATGGCCTGGTCAGGGCATTTTCCAAGGCGACAATGGTGTAGAGCACATCAGCGCCCTTCTCTGAGGGGCCGGTCAGTGGCACATCATGTCGTGTGATCCCGGCCTGCTGCAGGACGTGCTCGAAACTGGCCGCTGGCGTGGACGGGCGGGCTCGTACGCAATGGGCGTCCACGCGTGCCTGTGGATCGCCGAGGGCCTGCCGCAGAACGTCGTGCAGACCCTCAAAGGAGATCCGTGCCCGCCAGGGGTGATCATGCAGCAAGTACCCGCTGACATGCGCCCACCAGCCGCCGTCCCACATCACACCGATTGTCACCCCCTCGCTTTAGGATGATGATGCCGCCCCGCATCGAGGCCGAGCCCTGCCGCTGACCGGACGATAATCGGCGGCACGTCGCAGAGAGGCGGCCTCGCCGGCAATGGAGTGTCGTTGATGTCTGGCGGGGTGTTTGCGTCCGTCGCGGGGGTAGGGCCCGATCGTGCGACGGTCCAGCGTGCGGCTGGGCTTTCTTTCGTGTTGGTCCGGCCGCCCCGACGCCAGTGCGGGGCGGCCTGGGCCCCCGATCGCGAGCACCGAGGACGGCCGCACACCTGCATGGGCAAGAGCGGGACCAGATCCGCGCCGCCAGGCTGGACACCATGCCCGCGGCCGCATGCAGCAGACGCGTCAAGACGTGGACTGGCTGCGCCGTCGCTTAGGCGGGGCGTCGAGCAACTCCTGGCGCTGATCGCCGAGCTGGACCAGGGGCAGGCCGAGCTCGCCACCGGCGACCCGGAGGTGCGATCGACCGGAGGGAGCCCGCGCTCGCCGCTGCGCCACCTCGGTGGCCACCACGCTCGCTGGCACCGCCCGGAGCCACCAGTACACCGCCGCCGAGTCCCTCACGCGGCGATGATCGACGGCCGTTAGCATTCAGGGGTGGGAAGAGGGACCTGGCTTTTCTTGGAGGAAGCGCCAGGCCTCTCCCTTTAGGTCTGGCTGGCCGTCAGAGCGTCTCGACCCCTGCCGCTGCGGCCCTAGACGTGATCGGCTCCTGTAATTGGTTGAGTGCGAGCGGCCCCCGGAATCCGCGGGGGGCGCAGGAGAGTAGTCATCGAAGTTCTGATGTCAGGGAGTGCCGTACCAGCGGATGATCGGCGCGATCACGGCGTAGATACCCATCATCGCAATGCTGCCGGCGGTGAGGTAGAAGGTGCTCGGGTAGAACCAGCGGTGTGCCAGCGCCAGGAGCGCTGAAAACTCCCCGACCAGAAACGTGAGGGATATGAGCACGGCTGCGAGCTGCCACTTTCCAAGACGGGCGAAGTACCGCGCCGCCCTCGATGGCCCGCGGTAGAAGAAGAAGCCCGAGCCGTCATCCCCCTCGGAGTGGGGAGGCACGGGGGTGTCACCCCGCCGGTAGTAATGGCGCCACACTCACCGGCGATTACTTAGCGAAGCACTCTCACTACTGAAAGTGTTCGACCGTTTGCGGGGAACCCATGCCTCTCAACACCGCCCACGCGTTCCGGACTGCGGCCATATTGTTCGGCACGGCCGTACTGAGCTCGGCGCTGAACACCCCCGCCGTCGTCGCCACCACCAACGAAGTGCAAGCCATCGACGCCGCGACCGGCGCGGTGCGCAGCGCCAGCTCCAGGCAAGCCTACGAGCAGCTACTGGACCGGGAGCGCCGGTGTCTGGCCGTGCCCTCGGCGTCCACCGCCGACGGGGTGGGGACGGTGCTCGAGAGCTGCGGCACCTCCGCGGACCACCACCAGCACTGGCAAATGCGCGACCTGGGTAACGGCTACTACCGGATCATCGCCCGGCACAGCGGCAAGTGCCTCACCGTGCCGTCGTCGTCCACCGCCAACAATGTACGCGTAACGCAGCGGACCTGCGGCACTGGCACGAACCAGCAGTGGCGGTTCAGCCCCCTCTTCAGCGGCTACTACGAGATCATGCCCCGTCACACCGGCAAGTGCCTGACCCCCCGCTACGACCCGGCCGAAGAACGCCCAGTGGCCGTCCAGAACCTCTGTGCGGACGTGAGTTACCAGCAGTGGGTGCGCAGGATCGCGCCCTCGTAAGCCTGGCCCCGACTCACCTTCCACAGGTGGGAGGGGAGAGGGGAATTTATTGAGCCAGTCTCCGTAGCCGTGGTGCGGGCGGGATGTACTCGAACGACACCAGCCCGAGCCGGCACGGGTCGAGCGTGTCCTTGTGCTGGTTCCGCCGCTTCGGCACGGTGATCTCCCGGGTCCTGCAAGCCGAGGCGGCCGGCGCCCTGTGGGACGCCGGCCTCGCGATGGCGGGCACGCCCAGTTCCCACGAGCTCAAGGGCCCGGGTCGCTCACATCTTCTCCGTCCACGACTCGTAGGCGGAGTCGTCTGGGAGCACCCAAACCGCCGCGTCCGGCCGCTCGATCTTCTTCAGCAGCTTCACCGCGCCCGTCTTCCGCAAGACCTGGTAGACCGCCACCCCCGTCGCGGTCTTCGATCGCACGACCAGCCGTCCGGACCGGTCGAAGTCGATGTCGTCGATGTACTGCCCGCGCGGCAGTTTCACACTCACCACGGCACCCGCGCGGCCAGTGCGCAGGTTCAGCAGGAGCACCTTGCGGTACTTGCCACCCTTACCGACCAGGACGGCCGAGGTGGTGTAGTCCCCCGCCAGCGCGCTCGGCGCCAGCCGCGTCTTCAGCCGCAGGCGAGACCGCAGCGCCCGGTCGAACACGACCTTCTGCTCCCCGCCCAGCAGCAGCCGCTTGCTGTCCGGGCTGAACCTGGCCAGGCCCCATGCGTCTGTCTTCTCCGGCGGCCCCATCGCCTTGCGCTTGCGCAGGTCCACGAGGACGCCCAGGCCCGGTCCCGAGGTGCCGGTGACCACATAGCTGCCGTCATAGGACACGATCGGCCACTCCTCACCGATGGCGTACGCCGTGATCTTGGCGACCACCCGCTCCTTGCCGTGCACGGTCCGCTCCACGAACAGGCCGTCCTTCTTCCGGTAGTAGAAGATGTGCCGCCCGTCCCCGCTGATCAGGAACGGCGCGCGCTCCCCATCGTTGACCGCGTCCTTGGGCGCCACGGCGAGCGCCTCCGGCACCTCCACCACCTTCCCCCTGGTCAGCACCACTTCCCAGGTCTGCGTCCGCTGCGCGTAAGCAATTGTGGCCGGTGCTTCAGCGGCCGCGGGCTGGGCGGTCGCCGTTAAGAGCTCCTAACAGAATGATCTTTGTTGTGCTTTGATCTCTCGCTGTAGCGATGGCGAGAGGGGTGCAGGGTGGCACGAGGCAAGCCGTGGGAGGTCAGCGACGAGCTGTGGGCGGTGATCGAACCGCTGTTGCCCCAGCGCCAGCGGCGCTTCCGGCATCCAGGACGCAAGCGGCTCGATGACCGGCTGGC
Source organism: Nonomuraea sp. NPDC049400 (assembly GCF_044466425.1). NCBI lineage: Bacteria > Bacillati > Actinomycetota > Actinomycetes > Streptosporangiales > Streptosporangiaceae > Nonomuraea > Nonomuraea sp. NPDC049400. The sequence goes on along the minus strand of NZ_JBITMP010000074.1, from coordinate 794 downwards.
CTTGCAGGGCATCCTGTTCGTGCTGCATACCGGCATCGCCTGGGAGCACCTGCCGCAAGAGCTGGGCTACGGCTCGGGCATGACCTGCTGGCGGCGCCTGGCCGAGTGGAACAAGGCCGGGGTATGGCAACGCCTGCACGAGGTGCTACTCGATCGTCTACGAGCTGCCGACACGCTGGACTTCTCCCGGGCTGCGGTGGACTCATCGCAGATCAGAGCGTTAAAAAGGGGGGCGCAGACCGGCCCCTCCCCGGTCGATCGCGGACGGGCCGGCAGTAAACACCACCTGATCACCGACGCCACCGGCATCCCCCTCGCCGTCATCCTCACCGGCGCCAACCGCAACGACGTCACCCAGCTCATCCCGCTCCTGCAGACCATCCCGAAGGTTCGCGGCAAGCGCGGCCGTCCCCGCCAGCGTCCCGACGTCGTGCTGGCTGACCGGGGATACGATCACGACAAGTACCGGCGCTCGGTCCGCGAGCTGCAGATCCGGCCACTGATCGCCCGTCGTGGCACCGTACATGGTTCTGGCCTGGGCAAACACCGCTACGTCGTGGAGCAGACCTTCGCCCTGCTGCACGCCTTCCGACGCCTGCGCATCCGCTGGGAAGTCCGCGCCGACATCCACGAGGCGTTCCTCAGTCTGGCCTGCGCGCTCATCTGCTGGCGCCGACTCATCTCATTGCGTTAGGACCTCTAAGGGCCTGCAGAGGAATAACCCGTAGCTTCCGGAGATGTCGATCGTTGCTGTGGTATGGGCGTGGCGGCAGAGACGGTGACGATGCTGGCGG
>NZ_JBITMP010000073.1:0-44459 GCF_044466425.1 Nonomuraea sp. NPDC049400 | reverse complement strand
GCGACGTGCGGTGATAAGTCGCATGCGTCGTTCGGGCTGGGGGCCGCTGGAACAGGACCTGCTCAGCAGGCACCTCGTCAGCGGCCCACCAGTACTATCTGGCACAACCTGGCTGAAGCCGTGGTGAAGGAGGTCGCCGCGCACTCGGTTTGCTGGGGCAAGAGCGGCCCGCCGCCAAGAGAGGGGGTGCGGGCCGCCACCACTCGCGATCGGTGGCGGCAGGTCCATGCTCTGCTCGACCAGGGCGTTGGGCTGCTGGAATGTGCCCGCCGTCTCGGTCTGGCGTTGAACACCGTCAAGCGGTATGCCCGCATCGCTGAGCCCGAGCGGCTCGTCCGGGTCCCGAAGTACCGGCCTACGCTCGTCGATCCGTTCCGTGATCACCTGCGGCGCCGCCGCGCCGAAGAGCCCGCCGTCTCGGTTCAGCAGTTGCTCGCCGAGATCAAGGAGCTCGGCTATACCGGCAGCCAGAACCTGCTGTACCGGTACATTAACCAAGGCAGAGTCGAGTGCGACCAGCTCGCGATCTCGCCGAAGCGACTGGCCGGCCTGCTCCTCAGTGAACCAGGCACACTGACCGACGCCCAGCGGGAACGGCTCGATGCCGCCATCGGCGCCTGCGGTGAGATGACCATGCTGAGCGGCCTCATCCGGGACTTCGCCGCCCTCCTCGACCCGAAGGACGGTAACGACCGGCTGCTGGCCGCCTGGATAGAGCTCGCACGACAAGTCGACCTGCCGCACGTGCATGCCTTCACCCGCGGCCTGGCCAACGACCGCGCCGCAGTGGACGCCGCGCTCAGCCTGCCGTTCCACAACGGCGGTACCGAAGGCGTCAACACCAAGACCAAGCTCCTCAAACGGCAGATGTACGGCCGCGCTGGGTTCGCTCTCCTTCGCCACCGCATCCTGCTCGGCTAGCCACGTACCGTCACCACCGAAAGTGAGCCAGAGCCGTTGTTCTTACAGTCCCCCATCGAGGTCATTCCTCGTGCACGAGGCGTCGCAGCAGGTCGCGTTGCGTTTTCTGTTCGGCCGTGCTGAGTCGCGTTGCAGTGGGGTTGCCGGTCAGCAGAGCTATGGAGCCGCCGCTTGAAAGCGGCTCCCTTACGGCTCAGCCACCAACAGCAACATCGCCGGGGCCGCGGTTCCGGTCTCGGGCCGAATGTGAACACGTGTGGGGCCGAACGACCCGCGGGAAGCGACGGACCCGGATGCCCACGCGTCCCGAAAGCGCCACTGCTGGCCCGCCGTCGCTGCGGGGTAGCCAAGCTGATGACCGCTTACGGGAGTCGTTCGGTCTCCGCACATGGGTCTTGCGAGGGTCGTGCGCATCAACGACTGCGGTAGGCGTGCGCCGTCCATAGAACCCTGTGCAGAGCGTCGGCCACGTAACGCTGCTGCTCCTCAGTGAGGTGTGGATGCATGGGCAGGGACAAAACTTGGGTGGCGGCCGCTTCGGCCACGGGGAAGTCGCCTGGGCCATAGCCGAGGTGGGCGTAGGCAGGCAGCAGATGGATGGGCTTCGGGTAGTGGACGCCGGTCTGGACCCCCAACTTGTCCAAGCCAGCGGCCACCGCATCCCGTTCGTGGACTCGAATGACGTACTGGTGCCACACGTCTTGGGGGGTGATTTCCGGCAGCCTAATCGGTAGTCCAGCCAGCAGCTCGTTGTAGCGTCCAGCGGCTGCGCGGCGGGCCTGATTGGCGGCGTTGAGACGGCGTAGCTTTGCCCGCAGAACAACGGCCTGGAGGGTGTCCAACCGAGAGTTGAACCCGGGCATGAGGTGTTCGTACTTCCGTTCACTGCCGTGATTGGCCAGGAGGCGGACATGCCGGGCAAGCTCCGGATTGTCGGTGATGATGGCTCCTGCGTCGCCGTAGGCACCGAGGTTCTTGCCAGGGTAGAAGCTGGTCGCAGCGACCGTGCCGCGGATGGTTGGGGCGGCGCTGTGGAACTGAGCGGCGTCTTCGACAACGGGGATGTCGCCTGCGGCCGCCAGAATGGCCTGCATGGGCGCTGGCCTGCCGTATAAGTGGACGGCGATGATCGCGTCTGCCCAGGGCGGGATGGCTGCGGGGTCGATGAGGAGCGAGTCGGGGGTGACATCGCATGGCACCGGCTGGGCTCCGATGCGCATCACCGCGCCAGCGGTAGCGGTGAAGGTGTTGGCCGGCAGTACGACTTGGGAGCCGGGGCCGATGCCGATGGCGCGTAGTGCGAGTTCCACGGCGTCGGTGCCGTTGGCCAGGCTCACACAGTGGGCTGTGGCGCAGAACGCGGCGTACTCTTCCTCGAAGGCTGTCACTTCGGCGCCGTGGATGAATGCCGCATTGGCGATGACTCGCTCGAACCCGTCGTGGACCTCCTCGGCGATCTCGGCGTGAGCGGCGGCCAGGTCGATCAGCGGAACGGTAACTGTCATGGTTTGCTCTCCAGGGGTCGGGCGGGGTTGCCTGCCCATGTCTGGCCTGGCGGCACATTGCGCGTCACAACCGCCCCCATGCCGATGACAGCTCTGGCTCCGATGCGCAGGCCCTGGCGCACAAGCGCACCTTGACCGAGGTAGGCGCCGGGATCCACCTGGACGCCGCCAGCCAGCCGAACACCGGCCGCGATGGTGACGAAGTCGCCGATCACGTTGTCATGGGTGAGGGCGACCTGCGGCATGACCATCACGTGAGATCCGATCGTCACCGCGGCGGTGAGCACGACGGACGACAGCAGGACGCTGCCGCGCCCCACATGGCAGGTGGCGGAGACAAACGCGGTGGGGTGAAGGAGGGTCGCGAAACAGGCATGGGGCAGGCGGGTGACCAGTGCGGCGCGGGCTGCCGGGTCGCCGACGCCGACGACGACGTGTGCGCCTGGTGGAATTGCCTCGGGGCCGCCGAGCACGGGCAGACCGTCCACGAGGTGTCCGTGCTTGCCTGGGTCGTCGTCCACGTGTCCTGCTGAGGGGAAGGCTTGAGCGATCTCCCTCGCCAGCCCTCCCGATCCGATGATGATCAGTTGCGGCCGCACCTCAGCCATCTGCCACCTCCTGTACGGCCGCGATCACCATGTTTTGCTCCTGCTGGGTCATCTGGTGGAACAGCGGCAGGATGAGCGTGCGCCGGGTGGCTTGTTCAGTGATGGGGAGCGGCGCGCGGCGGTGTCCGGCGTAGGCGGGCTCCAGATGGCTGGCCATGATGCCGCGCCGGGCTGCTATGCCGCGCCTTGCCAAGACCTTCAGCGCGTGCTCCTGGTCGACGTGGTCGAGCCTGACCCACAACGACTGGTAGTTGGTCGTGCCGTATGGCGGATCTTGGGCTGTGGGCAGCGTGGGAAAGGCACGCCGGTAGCGGGCGGCCAGGAGGCGTCGCTGCTGGACCATGGCCGGGAGTTTGTCGAGCTGGACCAGCCCGATCGCTGCCTGCACGTCGGTCATGCGGTAGTTGTAGCCGGTCTCCAGGTACCGTTCGAGGACGGGCTGGGCCACTGTGTGCCGCTCGGCGGCGCTGATGCTCATGGCGTGCTCGCGCAACCGCCGAAGCCGGGCGGCGAGATCAGGATCATCGGTGGTGATCATGCCGCCCTCGCCGGTAGTGAGGAGCTTGCGCGGGTGGAAGGAGTAGGCAGCCAAGCGTGCGCCAGCGCCGACCGGCCGGCCCTTGTAGGTGGAGCCTGCGGCGCAGGCAGCGTCCTCGATCACGGTGAAGCCGAGAGGGGTGAAGGCGTCGAGGTCGCACGGTATCCCTGCTTGATCCACGACAATGACGGCCTTGGTCCGCGTGGTGACCACCGCGGCAACTGTGTCCGGGGTGAGGTTGAGCGTGACGGGGTCGACGTCAGCGAAGATCGGCCGCGCTCCGGCGTGGCGGACCGCGTTGGCGGTCGCGATGAACGACAGCGACGGCACCACCACCTCATCCCCTTGGGCGATGCCGGCAGCGATCAGGCACAGATGCAGGGCAGCGGTGCAGGAGGACACCGCGATGGCGTGTGGGACACCGATGTAGTCAGCGAAGGCCTGTTCAAACTCGCGTACGCGGGGGCCCTGGGCGACCCAGCCGGATAGCACCGCCGCTGCGGCGGCGTCTGCCTCTTGCTGGTCGAGCCAGGGTTTCATGACGGGGATCATCGGCTGGCTGTCCACCAGTCCACCAGGTTCCGCAGGCCGTCTTCGAGTCCGATGCGGGGGTGCCAGCCGAGCAGGTCGGCCGCCTTGCCGACATCGGCCAACCGCCGCGAGATGCCGTTGACTGGCCGGGGTGGGCCGCACTCCACCCCGAGATGTTGGGCGTTCATGACCCGTAGGAGCAACTCGGCCAGCGCGCGCAGGCTGGTCTCGGTGCCGGACCCGATGTTGATGACCTGGTTGGTGACCGGCGCCTCGGCCGCGAGCACGTTGGCGCGGGCGATGTCGTCGGTGTAGACGAAGTCCATCGTCTGCTGCCCGTCGCCAAGGATCAGCGGCGGCTGGCCGGCTGCGATGCGTTCGATCCAGCGGACGAGCACCTCGGTGTATCGGCCGTGAACGTCCATGCGAGGGCCATAGACGTTGAAGTAACGCAGCGCCACGTAGTCCAGGCCATACATGGTGTGGTAGCTGCGCAGCAGGCCCTCGTTGTAGGCCTTGGCCGCACCGTAGATGGTGTCGTTGTGGTACGGGTGGTGCGTCTCCGGGGTGGGGAAGATTTCGGCCATCCCGTACACCGAGGCGGAGGAGGACAGCACCACCTTCGCGTTGACGGCCGCGGCCGCCTCGACCACGTTGAACGTGCCGTCCACCAGCACCTGGTGGGCCAGGCGCGGTTGCTCGGCGCACTGGGTGATACGTAGGGCGGCCAGGTGGAAGACGACGTCGACCCCTTGGCTCGCCTTGTCCACGAGCGCGCTGTCGCAGATGTCGCCATCAAGGAGTCTCACGGCCGGGTGCGTCAGCGCGGCGGCGAGGTTGGCACGCGTACCACGGGTGAAGTTGTCCACCACGATCACCTGGTCCGCGCCCGCGTCCAGCAAATGGTCGACGACCGTCGAACCGATTGTTCCAGCCCCTCCTGTGACGAGGCAACGACTCCCAGCGATCATGGAGCGACTCCGTTCGGAATGTCGATACGGGCCCCGCCCAGCGCCATGCTCTGGGCGGCGGCTTCCAGCACTGCTAGTACGCGAAGTCCGGCGCGGCCATCAGTACGCGGCGCACGGCCGTTGTTGATCGCGGCGGCGAACTCTGTCATCACCGTGCCCAGCGCTTCGCTCTCCGGCAGGGCAGGCAGGAGAGCGTCGCCCAGCCGGTAGGAGATGAGCGCCTGCCGGCGTTCATCGGGGTCGGCGGCCTGGTCCACGCCACGGTCGTAGATGGTTAGCCGGTGGGCCGGGTTGAGGTCGTCCCATACGATCGTGCGCCGTGATCCGCCGATAACCACAGTGCGGATCTTGGTCGGGCTGAGCCAGTTAACGTGCACGTGGGCCAGCACTCCGGAAGACAGCCACATCGATAGGTAGGCCACGCACGCTCGCCCGGTGCTCAGCGGGTCGGTGCCGTGCGCGGTGACCGCGACCGGTCTGACGTCGGCGGGCAGGATGAAGTCGAGGATCGCGGCGTCGTGCGGCGCCAGATCCCACAGCACGTTCACATCGGGCTGGATGAGCCCGAGGTTGACGCGCACCGAGTCGAAAAAGCACAGATCGCCGATCTCTCCTGCGGAGATCAGGTCACGGATCTTCTGCACGGCCGGGGTGTAGCAGAACGTGTGGTCGCACATCAGGACCAGCCCGGCTCTCTGCGCCGCCTGCACCAGTTTCACCCCGTCGGCGTAGGAGCAGGTGAGCGGCTTTTCGACCAGGACATGCTTGCCCGCGTCCAGCGCGGCCCGCACGAGGTCGAAGTGGGTCGCCGCGGGGGTGGCGATCGCCACCGCGGCCACAGCCGGATCGGCCAGGACCTGCTCGTAGCAGGTGCTGACCTTGACCGTTGAATACGGCCCGAGGACCGAGCGCGCCCGGCTCTCGTTGAGATCGCACAGCCACCGCAGGTGCAGCGCGGGCGTGGCTTGGGCGTTGCGCACCAGGTTGGGCCCCCAGTAGCCGGCGCCGATGACAGCCAGGCCGATCATGGGTGTTTCCTCCGGAAGAGACGATGACACGGTGAGCACCGCCTCGCCGCGGCACAAGCGACGGCGGCAGGCGGGTCAGGGGCGGCCAGGCGGCCAGATCGACGACGCGGGCCGTCCTCGGCCTGGACGCTCACCAGAGCACGGCGGCTGAACCACCACACCGACGCAGGCTCGATCCCGGGTGGGCGGGCCAAGCCTCGCGGCGTGATCTGGTCACGGGCGTAGGCGACCGTCGAGCGGCGGCAACAGGGTGGTCAACGCCAGGCGACCCTTTTCGGCGACCTCCGCTCGCGCGGCGCGGTCAATGAGCGCGTGGGAGGTGCTGGCTGGCGGCCTGCACCAAGGCGCTCAGGTGTTGCGGGTTGCTGGTGGCGGGGATCGGGGCGACGTGTTCGCCGAGGTCCAGAAGCCAGCTCAGGGACTTTTCGACTCCAGCGGTGGCGGCGAGCCGGCCTGCGTTCAGTGGCCGGTACGGCACGTATGGGATGTTGTTGTCCGCGCAGTAAGCCAGGGCTGGATCGTCGGGCTCATCGAGGTTGAGGCAGTTTTGTACGGCGGCGATGGAGGTGACTTCGCAGGCTTGTCTGATGTGCTCGGGGGTGACCTTGGACAGGCCGATGGCTGCGATCTTTCCTTCGGTTTGGAGGTCGGCGAGTGCTCCGATCTGGTCGGCCAGCGGGATCGTGGGGTCTACCCGGTGCAGGTAGCACAGGTCGATGCGATCGACGGCCAGGCGCCGCAGGGAGGCTTCGGTGGCGGCGCGCAGATAGTCCGGCCTGCCGAGTGGTTTCCACATGTTCGGACCGGGGCGGATCATCCCGACCTTGGTGGCCAGCAGGAGGTTGTCGGGGTAGGGGTGCAGGGCTTGCCGGATGAGGTCTTCGACGGTGTGGGGGCCGTAGGCGTCGGCGGTGTCGAGATGGGTGATGCCCATCGTCATCGCCTGACGGAGCACCGTGATGGCGTTCGTGGTGTCGTTGGGCGTGCCCCAGGTGCCGGGGCCGGTCAGGCGCATGGTGCCCAAGCCGAGGCGGGAGATGCGCTTGCTGGCGATAGTGATGGCACCGCCAGGTGCGGGGGCGTTCATGGCGTGTCCAGGCTTTCCATGACGGTGGTGACGGCGGCTGCGACTGCTGGAGTGTGTTCGAGCGGGGAGACGGCGAGGTAGTCGGGGCGCTGGTCTTTGAGGAGGTGGTGGAGTTGCTGATCGACGGCCGCTCGGAAAGCGGCATCGGGGTAGTCGGGGTCTTTGCCGTGGTGGGCGTCGAACGGGGCGGCGGGGTCTAAGACGGTTGCCATGATCAGCGTCTGACGGCGGGTGTGGAGTCGGGCGAGGGTGGTCAGGTGGTCGAGGTCATCGGGTGTGGGCTGCTGGGCGCGGTGCTGCACAGCGGCGAGGTAGTAGGCCAAGGCGTTGTGGGCGGTGCCGTCGATGATGACAACTTCAGCTGTCAGCTCCGCTTGCAGGGCGGGCGCGGCTCCGTAGGTGATGATCCATTCGGTGGAGTCGGCGGTGTGTCGTGTCATCTTGGGAAATCCACGCTCAGCGGCTTGCTTGGCGAGACCGCTGATGCGTGCCACGGTCAGGCCTGCGCCGCGTAGCTCCATCTCGATGCGGCGAGCCAGGGTAGTGGTGTTCGTGCCGTGGGTTCCGGCGATGCCAACGTGAATGGGGGTAGTCACCATAGGGTTTGTTCCTCATGGTCAGGGGCGGCGTGGCCGGGCATGCCCGGGGGAATGGCCACTGTGGCGAGGGCTTCCCAGGTGGGATAGTGACCGGCGAGGTTGAGCAGGAGCAACGCGGTGGCGTGGGCGTCGAATGCTGCCCGGTGGCGTTGACCGCTAATGCCGGTCAGGGGGATGGCGGTATAGGCCAGAAGCGCATCGAGACTGTGACCGGGGGCTGCGGGATAGGTCGTGCGGGCCAACCGGAGAGTGTCGATGACCCCGGCCGGCTGCCAATCTGGCAGGTGACGGCGCAGCACGTTGTAGTCCACGCGAGCGTTGTGGGCGGCGATCCACGCCCCTTGGAGGTCTTCCTGAACCGCCTGGGCGATCGACTCCCAGCGGGGAGCGCCATCTACGGCGTGGTTGGTGATGTGGTGAACGCCTGTGGCGAACGCGCTGATAGGTCGCGGGGGTCGGATCAGCGTGGAGCACCCCGATTGAGGAACTGGCCGGCCTGCTTCGATGGGGATGGCGGCGAACTCCACGAGGTCGGGCGGGTTGGCCCCGTTGCCTTCCACATCGACGACGAACAGGCGCGGCCAGGTGCCGAAGTCCACAGTGTCTCCTAGGCGGTCGGCCAGCCGATGTCTGCTCGGCCGTGCCGGCGGTAGTGGTGGGGCTTGCTGCGGTCATGAACTTGGTAGCCGTGGGTGTGTTGCAGGAAGTAGCGCGGCGGCTCGTTCAGGCCCTCAACTATGATGGCGCGTTCGTTGATCTCCACCTCGCCGACCGCGCCTAGGGCGCGGGCTTGGCTGGTGACGAGAGCGAGGTCGGGGGCCTTCCAGGCGTCGCGGCACAGGTCGAGCTGGGCGAGGGGGCAGATGTCGCACAGCTCCCGGATACCGTAGTGGCCGTTGTAGTCGGCCTCGCCGTGGGCGTAGGCGACACCGCAGCTCGTCTTACGGAACAGTGGCCCCCACGGGAGCTGGTGGTCGGCGGGACGGTGGAACGCCCGCAGGATCCGTTGCTCGGATTTCTCAGGCATGATCTTGCGGCGGGCGGTGTCGTCGTATGGTTCGGGCAGGCCGTGGTCGCGGTAGTAGTCGGCGATCTCCTGCCGGAAGAACAGGCCGGTGAAGACCGTGGCATGCGCGTGCTGCGACAGTTCGAGCGCTCGCTGGATGTGCTCGTCGGAGTCGTTAAGGCCAGGCACGATCGGGCGCCAGTACAAGACGGTGCGGTACCGGCCGGCGTGCTCATACAGGGTGCGGAGGCTGGCTGCGGCGATAGCGGAGTCCACCGGCTCGATGTCGGGATGGTCGATGCCGGAGTGGGTCACCAGGATGGTGAGTTTGATGTTGCGGAAGCTGTTGAGGATGGCGCAGTCCTCGGAGTTGACTCTCCAGCGGGTGATGACCAGGACGTGGTTGGTCAGGCCGCGCTCATCCAGGAGCCGCAGCACGTTGAAGGTGTGAGGTTTGACGACCGGCAGCATGGGGTCGGTGGCCCGGTTGAACAGCTGGATCGGTGTCGTGTGCGGCTGGAAGTAGCGGTGGCTGGTGAGCAGTTCAACGGCGGCTTCGTCGCTCATCAACGCGCGGGGCGTCTTCATCTCCCAGTTCGCAAACAGGTGGCGTACGCAGTAGCCGCAGTCGATCGGGCATCCCACCACGTGGTTAAGCGACAGGCCAGATTTGCGGTACTCGATGACGTCGGCGAGTTCGGGCTTGAGGTTCGCGATCTGCGTGGGCGTCAGGAGCGGCAGAGCGCGCCGGGCACGGGCAGGTGCGGTCATGTGGTGCTCCTATCGGCGGTGGGGGTGAGCAGGTGCCGCATGCTGGGGCCGTACCAGATGCCGAAGTCTCGCTCCACGACAGCGGCGTTGTCGGAGGTGTGAATCAGGTTGTCGATGAGCCTGCCTTCGGAACGGGCGATGGTCAGGCTGTCGATGCCGAACCGGCCGCGGATGGTGGCCGCACCGGCCAGGCTGGGATCGGTGGGCCCGATCAGCTCACGCAACCGCGCGGGCGCCGCAGGGCCGTGGCCGAGGGCCACGCACACCTGCCGGCCGACGAACAACCGGCGCAGATCGGCGGCGACGTCCAGGCCGAATTCAGTCGACACCTGCGGCGCGAGCATGTCGTCGTAGTGGGCGAAGATCTGCTCTTCGGTGACGGTGGCCTCTTGGCGGCCGCGGATCTCCACGTGCTCACCCAGGCAGGCGAGCACGTCGTCGACGAGGCCGCGCTGGACGCAGTCGGGTTTGAGCAGGATCACCGACCATCGATCCCACTGCACGCCCTCGGCCCGCGACGGCGCCGCGACGGCTCCGGGATCGGGTTCGGGTGCGGAGCCGGGTGTGGGCAGCGCCGGTCGTTTCACCATGGTGACGCCCCAGCGGTCGCGGCGGCCGTCTGGGGAAGCCGGTTGGGCCACCGGCAGGCCACCAGCCACCGGTGCGGGTCCGACAGCGCCGCCAGCGTGGCCGGGGCGATCGGCGCGTGGGGGGTGTGGACGATCTGCCGATAGGTCTCCAGCAGCACGAGCACCTGCTGCCAGTACGGGCCGAGCTGCGCGGCGTCGCTGACCGTCAGGTCCAGCGGGCGCTGGTTGAGGCGCAGCTGCTGCTCCCATCCCAAGACGCGCTCGAGGGTCTGGCGGGTGGTGTCTGAGGGCATCGGCTGCGGCGGTGGGGCCGCGGGCGTGACTGCTTCGGCGGCCTCGGCAAGGATCGCGGTGGCGCGCGGAACGTCGGGGTCATTGAGGTGCATCGAGGACGCATGGTGGGTGTAGGTGCCCAACTCCACCCCGAGTGTCACCGCGGTGTACTCGGCGATCAGCGTAAAGGAGAACACATCGCACAGCAGGCCGAGCATGACGTCGTTGCCGCGCATGAACGCGATCGTGTGCAAGCGGTCCTCCCGAATGACGAACTGCAACGCCAGCGTGCATGCGACGTCCGGGTTGGCCAGATCGGTCAGCTCGCCGACCCGCATGATCGGCATCACGGCGCGTTTGCTATCGCGATCGCGGCTCAACAACTCTATGACCCGATCCCACTGGCTGGCGCCCGGCGGGGCGAACAGGCGCGGCCCGTAGGCGGTACCGGTCAGGTGCACCCCGTCAGAGGAGAGGTCGCGCAGCCCGGGAGCGTAGTACGCGATCATGTCCAGGTCGTCACGGCCAGCCAGATACCACAAGGCCTCGGCGTAGTTGAAGACGATGTTCGCTTTGCGGGCGGCGAGGTAAGGGGTGCGGTTGCGCGGATCGGACAGGGTGAAGGAAACGTTGAGCAGTTCGCTGGAGCGGTTGCCGCGCGAGCTGGTGGTGTACTGCGGCTGAGTGAGGACCTGCCGCAGGACGGCGAGGTAGGCGTCGTGGAACGTCGCGAACGTCGGCGGGCTCATCGAGGGGGACGGAAGGCTCAAGGACAGGCTCCTTTGGCAGGGGCTGCGCAGCCGGTCAGGGTGGTCATGTACTGCTCCAGCACGTCGATCTGGCAGGAATGGCGCAACGGCTCCAGATGGGTCAGACAGTCGGCGATCAGGTCAGCGTGTTCGGGGCTGCCCTGGATGTCACGTAGCCAGGCCAAGCGCTTCAGGACCTGCTCGCCGTCTTCTACGTGCAAGAGCTCGGGGGTGAGGTCTGCGGCCCCAACGAGCGTGGTGGGGGTGAGCGGCAGACAGCCGGCCAGGACCGACTCACCCAGCCGCTGGCTGATCGCGCCGGTCGACGCGTATCGCTCGGGCAGCAGCAACACCGTGGCGAGCGCGCTTTGGTAGATGCCACCGACCTCGCCGAACGCGCACCGCCCAGTGAAGTTGACGTGCGGCCAGCTCGTGGTGCGCGTCCACTTGCCAGCCACCCGATGCGCCACATGAGCGGCCGCGGGGGCGAAGAACGCCTCGAAGGCGTCATCACGGTCGTACTGGTTGCCGACATAGGCCAACGTCAACGGCCGTTCAGCGCCTGCGAGCCGCCCAGGATCGGCCGCGTCGATCAGCGCGTCAGGAATCATGGTGGTGAGCACGGGAGCGGGCGGCGACGGCCGCAGGCCCGGGTCGCAGACCAGCACGTGCGAAAGCGCGCGCAGTGGCTCCGAAGCGGGGATCTGACGGTCGGTGTCCCACAGCACGGTCGGCGTTCGACGGGTGTGGGTGTAGTGGTCCAGCAGTTCAGCCTGGCGATGCAGATCACAGGTGTGACCTGGTGTACCGCAGGAGGTGGTGTTGCGCCCTGGCAGAGGCCATCGCCACTCGAAAAACAGCATGTCAACGTCAGGAAACCCGTCATCCCACTGGTAGGAAAATGCGGTGCCGGCCTCGAGCTTGTCGCGGTCTTTCTGGAGCAGCACCACGTCGTGACCGCGCGCCAAGAACTCCTCGATGATCGTGCGGCGCCAGAACCTGCCACCATCAGGCGTGTCAACGATGCCGGGGCCGATGAACCCCCAGAAGCTGTAGCCGATCCTCACGCTTTACCGCCTTTCGCTGGTCAGGAGAAGGGGCACGGGGATGAGCACGCAGGGCGCGCCGCCTCCGCCGGGTGAGGGCCCAATGTGGCTGGCGGATGCGGTCAGCGCCCACGCTCGAAAGCAGACGCTGCCTGCTGATCGATAGGTCAATCGCAGTCCGAACACCATGGGCCTTCCTCCGCGAGGCACCCGCTTGCCCCAGAAACGGAGCGTGACGATCTATGCGCTTCTAGCAAACTGGACGGAGGCGGCGAAGAACATACACTCGCAGCGCCGTTTCCTGTACGGCGGGCAACCCGGAACGGCCATTATGGGTGCATCCAACGGCAGAAACCGGCGCTCGCAGCGCCGGTTTCTGCCACTCGCCTTTGACGGCACCGCGCCTTGGGTACTGTCACGAGACGGGTGCCGTCCGACATGACAGGGACGCGGCGATGCCCCGTACAGCGCGTAGCGTGAAACAGGCAATGGCGGACCTGTCCGCCAACCTGCGACAGCAGGGATGCACATGGGGCGAGATCGCCGCGGCCTTCCAAGCGCGGTGGACACTCAACGCTCTGCAGGCGTTTCGGCTGGCGCACGGGTACACGCAAGAGCACGTCACGCGGGAATGGGATGCCCTGTGGCCCAACGAGTGCCTTCCGGTGCGCCGACTTGCTTCCTGGGAGGCATGGCCCGGCCCGAGCGGCAAAGAGCCGCCGCTCGAGGCATTGAACCGGCTGGCCCGCATCTATCGCTGCCGCGCCGGCGACCTCATCCCCGACGCCGCCGATCATCGAGACTCCGATGACAACGCCCACCTGCCGGCCACGGCCCCCGCTCCCCCGCCGTATCCGTCCTCGGCCGCGCTGCCACCGGCCGATGTGGTCATGCTCGTCGCCGAATTGCCCCACCTTCACCAGCCCACGCCCGCGCACACGCGCGACGCGAAGTTCGGGGAGGTCATGCAGGCGCTGGCTGGATGGGCGACGACGGACGTGAAACGGCGGCAGATGCTGGCTCTACTCGGCGCGGCCGCCGCCGCGGCGTACGCGTCGCTCCCGCCGATGACCTCCGACGACCTCGACCGGCTGCACCTGGCCGCCGCCTCCCCACACCGCGTCGATGACGCCACCATCGGGCACATCGAGGCGATCCTCCATCACGCCCGCCGCCAGGAGGACACCCTCGGCCCCAAAGCCGCGCTGAACACCGTGTTGGCCCAGTATCAGCTCGTGCAGTCGCTGCTGAACGGCGCCCGGGCGAACGTGCTGCCTCGCTTGCTGACGGTGCACGCCAACATCTGCCGATCCCTCGGCTGGATGATGTTCAATCTGGCCGACGGCGATGGCGCTGGCCATTACTACGAGCAGGCCCGGCGCGCTGCGCACGAGGCCGGCGACGACGCCATGGCGTCGTTCGTCGCGGCCAACCGCGCCCAGCTGGCCATCTGGCGCGGCGAGGCCCGTGACGGCGTCGAGTACGCGACGGCAGCGATGACGTGGGGGCAAAGAGCCAGCAGCACCCTTCTGACGTCGTACGCATGCGATGTCGCCGCCCGCGCGTACGCCGCGGTGGTGCGCCACACCGGCCGAGGCAACCTCAGCCATGACCAGGCGCGATGCATGCAGTATCTCGACCAAGCCCACCGTGACCTGACCCGCGCGCAGGCCGATGATCCGGGCGCGCGGCTGCTGCACTTCTACGACCAGGGCCTGCACATCTCGACCCGGACATTGTGCCTGCTGGATCTCAATAACGCGGCCCGGGCGCTGCTGCTGGCCGAGCAGGCAGTTGGCGGGCTGGATCCGCGTTTCACCCGCAACGTGGCCTTCGCCCGGTTGGACCTGGCACGAGCGCTGATGCAGCTCAAGAAGGGACGCGACATCGAGGCGGCGTGCGCGCAGATCGGCTGGGCTGCCGATCTCGCTCAGCTGAACACCTCGCCGCGACTGGGCGCCGCAGTGACGGACATGCGCAAGATGCTCAGTAGGTGGGGGGATACCAAGGCAGTCGCGGAGCTGGATGAGCGGCTGTCGGCTCACCGGCTCAGCGTGTGATGCCCGGCATCTGGTTCAGCACGAGGACATCGAACTCGGGCGCGGGCGCGGGCGGCTCCATGATCTCGTGGCCGATCTTCCTCCATCCCCAGCGGCGGTAGATCGCCTGTGTTTCGACCGCTGATGGACGCACCGCCAGAGTCGCTCGAGCGGCGCCCGACCCCGCCAGCAGCTCATCGTGGATGGCGCGGCCGATGCCGCAACCGCGCCAGCGTGGAAGGACCCCGTAGTCAATGATCGCGAACGTGCGCCCGCCGGTCTCCTGTACGAAGTCCTCATCGAGAGGTTCGACGATGTTTGACCACCAGCGGCTGTCGGACGGCAGCAGGTAGCCGTAGCCGAAGCCGAGATAGGTGTCGGCGGTCTGGGCGAGCGTCAGCCGGAACCCTGGCCGGTTGGTTAGCTGCGGAAAGTACTTCCGTTGACGGGCAAGGGTGGCTTCGTTCACGCTGAACGGCGGCTGCCTGAATACCTGCTGGAACAAATCCGCTGTCACAGTGGCGAAAGGCAGCGCGGCCGCGCCGGACGTGCTGGTGATCAGGAAGTCGCCTGTGTGGCTGGCGGGCATGCGTATCCCTCCTCGTCCCTATTACCGTACTTGCCGGGGCGTCGACTAACTTCCAGCTAGCCGCTCGCCCAGGAAGCCCAGGGCCCGCGCAACGCCCTCACCCAGCGGCACGTCGACCTCAAGAACGCCTTCTACGACGAAATCAGGAGCCGGAAGGCCGTCCCCGAAAGCGAACTGAGGCTCGAGCGGCGGCTCGCCAGACTCAGCAAACTGCGGGACGCGGAGGCCGAAGAACTCAGGAAGCTCAAGATCGACAACGAAGCGCTCGTCGGAGCCCTTCACCAGGCCCAGATGGAGAACCGGAAACTCCGGGAAGAACTGGCGGCTCCAGGCCCGCGACTCCGGGCCATCCCCGGTCACCCGCGCCCGGAACAGACGGCGAATCCGCCTGCAGCCGCCACCCGTGAGCGGCCGCAGGCACCCGGCGCGATCGTCGGCAGCAGGTCAAGATGCCTCCGACTGCACCACCCGGACTGCCCGGGAGGCGCGGTCCTGTCATCTTGGTTCGAGCACGACGAGTGGCTCCGATGTCCCCGGTGCGCCGTCTATGCCCAGCCGAAATGCTTCATGACGGCTTCGATGCCGCTCTGCAGTTGGCTCTGTTCGGCATTAGTCAGCGGAGCCTGATCGCAGTATGCCCCGACGAACGCTTCCCGGACGAGCTGGCTCGTCGGCTCCCAGTCGTGGAAGCGAGTTCCGAGCAGCGCTGTCGCTTTGGCCAGGTCCGACACCCCTGAGCGGTACGTCACCTCCTCGAAGTCGAGGACTGCCGTGATGCTCGTCCCGTCATGAAGGAGGTTGGCGGACCGGAAGTCATTGTGGACGAGCTGCTCATGCCGGGCCGACGGGCCGCCGCCGATGTGGTGGGGGTAGGCAGCCATCGCTTCGTGGAGCGTCGCCAGCATCCGGCCCGCCTCGATGACCTGCGCCGGATCTCCTACATCGAGAAGATCGCCGCCGATGACGGGAAAGACGCCGAGCGAAACGTCATCCAGCTCTACTCGAAGGCGCCCGTCTCTTGCCGGAATCGGAGCAGCAACAGGGATGCCGCAGCGGTGAAGCCACATGGTAAGGGTTGCCGTATCGGCCAGGCGCTGGAACAGCTTTGAGTCAACGGACCATTTCGCGATGAGACGTATGTCATCGGCCGTGATCCACGCCAGCAGGTTTCCGGCACTGATGACCAGGCGCTCGCAGTCATCAACCGTGATGGCCCAGGTGTCCCAGAGGGTGTCACCCACCCAGCCGGCCGCGGAAACAGCATCGGCGAAGCCAAAACGCTGGCTAAGAGCTTCTTCGGGGTCAGCTGACTCCCACAGCATGCTGAGCTGAGGCGTGATCTTCATGGTCTAGTAGTCCACCACATTGGGTCGCGCCGTCTGGTTCTGTTCGGGAGAACCGGTCCGCACACGGCACTGGGCCGCGAGGACTGATATTCAGAAGTTCAACACGCTGGACTTGACAGAGAAGATGTCCATGGTCGTTACCTGACCGGTCGGGCCAACCAGCTCCGACAGCAGGGACGCGAAGTAACCGCCTGAGCCGATTTCCAGCACGCGCATCCCCGGGCTGATGTCGGCCTGCACGAGTTGCATGGCCTGGATCTCGGGCGCGGACATCGTGGAGGTCAGCACGCCGTGCTCGCCGCGCTTGACCTCGACGATGTCCAGCGCATATGCCTTGTCCGGCGCCACCTGGGGGGCGAATAGGTGCCGGGGAACCGTACGGAACGCGGCCTCGACCCGTACGGGGAGCGGGAAGCCCCACTCCGCGCATTTGGCCGCCACGGCGGTGGTCATGGCGTCACGCAACGCGGCTGCGTCCTGGACATCGTTGTCGGTGGTCACAGGTTGGATCCCCTCGTCTTGGTTGTGATGGGCAACGGGTCGATGGTGGCCGGTGCTGGGCTGCTGCGCGGGTTAGCCGCGCCGTCCCCTTCCCATGAGGAAGGAGTCGGGCTCTGACCTTTCCCTGTGACGTAGATGCTTGTCGCGGTGATGCTCGGCCAGCGCGATATAGACCTCCATGGCCTGCTTGTAGAGGCCACGGCCGGTCTCCTCGTAGCCGTCGTTGGTGGAGCGGAGCACGAAGAAGCGGCCGCCCTCGGACGCCCACTCGTACTGGCCGCAGCACGAGGTGTGTGAGACCCGCAGCTGGCTGCCGGTCGGCCTGTACGGCGTCCACTCGAATGCGGGCTCCTCCTGCTCTTTCTGCTCCGGCTCAACCGTCTGCGGCTGGCGGGCTCTGGCCATCATCTGCTCTCTCCGCCCGGGTCTCACTGTGTTCTGCCGTGGGGTGAGCAGTAACGGGCGAGTGATCCGCGCCGTCCTCGGCGGGCGGCGGGCGCTGGCCCTTCCTGAGGCTGTAGAAGGTGAAGACGGCAGCGCATGCGATACCGGCGTCCATGTCAGGCCCTTCGCGTGCGAGGTCCGGGCGTCACACGCCCAGAGGGTGTGAGGGAGGCGGCCAGACGGCCGCCTAGATCCGCCTCCCTCGGTCCCGGCCGCGCCAGGGGGTGCGGCGCATATAAGGGATGACGGCCGGGCGGTGGAGCTCGCAGCCCACGGCGGCCAGGGGCTCCACCGTGGGACTGCGAGTTGTAGGCGGCGCGGACCACGACGGGTACTCGGATTCTGGACTTGGGTCCGCGCCGGAGTGCGGGGCCTGCCATGGACGAGCCGTCCGGGACCGGCCACGCCAAGACGCGGCATGACGTTCCCGCCTGCGCGCGGGGCCGCCTGCCTGGCCGCGTCTCGTCTTGTCACCCGCGCCCCCGCTGGAGGCCGGGAAGCATCTCACTGACGATGGGGTACTGCACGTGGACCGACCTGGCCAGCTGCAACTCGCCGAGCCTCGCGGACACGCGCTGTCGCAGGTCCCGCGGGGTACGACCCTTGACGAAGATGCCTTGCGGCGTCGGGCCCTTGTAAAACGCGGTCAGGTGCTTGCCCGCGACCTCCCAAAGCACCAACACGGCCACGCCGTACTCCTTCTGCAGCTCGGCAGCCCACCGGGCGCCCATCTCGTCGTCGGGGTACTCGTCCCTGGTGTCGGCGTACTGGCCGGACGCCACGCCGCTGCGCCGGTGCCTCATGCCGCCTCCGCGCACGAGCCAAAGGCGGCCACCGCGGCGACGAAATGGGCTCTGCCGACATCGCGCCGGAACGGGTCGGCGGGCCGCCACGTCGACGCCTCCACAAGGCCAGGCTCCAGCAGAGGCAGACCATCGAGGAACATGCTTCGGATCGTGGTGAGCGGGCGCGGGTAGATGTCAGCGGCACGCTTGTACGCGGTGAGAAGCCGGTCGAGCTCGTCAGCGGTCAGGAGGTCGCTCCGGGCGTGGCTGAACACGAGGTAACCGCCGGGAAACGCTGCCATGTACCGGCGCAGGATCTCGCCCGGCTTCTGCTCGTCCGGCCAGAAGTGCGCCAGCGCCGTGGCCACGATCCCCACACGCTGGCCAAGGTCAAGGAGACCGCGAACGTGTGCAAGCACCGTATCCACGTCCCGCGCGTCCGCCTCCAACGCCATCGCGCCCTCCACCGCGAGCAGCGCCCGCCCGAAGACGGCGACGGAGGGATCGTTGTCCACGTACGCCACCCGGGCGCCCGGGTGAATGCGGCGGGCCGTCTCCAGCGTGGTTTCCTCACCTACCTGCGGCAGACCGCAGCCGAGGTTCAGCCA
Organism: Nonomuraea sp. NPDC049400; assembly: GCF_044466425.1. Taxonomy (NCBI): domain Bacteria; kingdom Bacillati; phylum Actinomycetota; class Actinomycetes; order Streptosporangiales; family Streptosporangiaceae; genus Nonomuraea; species Nonomuraea sp. NPDC049400. Next base: position 25,924 of record NZ_JBITMP010000073.1, on the reverse strand, counting down.
TTGCGTGACGCCCAGCTTGGAGGCTGCCTCAACGGCGCGGGGGACGAACTCCAGGTTCTCGCGGGCTGCCTCCGGGAGCTCCGGGGCAATCTCCGTCATCGCCTTGACCACGTCCCGATCGCTGGCCCGGTTGTCCTTCCCCTTGGTCGCGGCGTCGTAGACACGGGCGATCGATGGGGCATCGCCGGGGATTCCTGGGCCGGTCGAGGTCACCGGGGTTGCGCTGCGGGAGTCCATAAGGTTGAGACCTTCAGGGGAGGGGTCGGGTTGGGGTTCGAGTGCGAGCGAGGCGGTTTTCCCGGGACTCGCCGTCGCTGCGCGAGCTGCGGCCGCCGGAGGTGCGTGGCTGCGCCGAGAGCCGGGGTCATCGGTGGCCTCGTGGGATTGTCTTAGGCGGTGGGAGAGGTGACACTGGGCCGCAGGCGTGGCGGCGGACGCCTCTGGTCAGTGGGCGTGATGGGTGGACGTCCGAACCGGAGGTGGACGCGAGCAGTGCGCTCAGGGCTCGCGCAGCACCCTCTGGGTCGTCAATGGGATGCCACTGCCATTCCGCCACTAATGGGAGAAACCAGCGAAATTGCTCCGGACCGCACCAAACGGTGAGCTTTTCGTTGAGTTTCAAGCTGGAATGGGACTCTCGGCGCATTCGTACGTCGTCATCACGGGTGTTGACACCATGGACGGCGAGCGCGGTGCGCAGGAGGCATATCGCCTGGTCAGGTGTCATGCACCCGACCGTAGGGCGCTACTTGCAAAGTAAGGGATACAAACTGTATCCCTTACTTTCGGTCAGGCCATTAGGCCGATTTGGTCTACAAGCTGATGCGCCTGAGCGCGCAGGTACGAGGGTCCCGACTCGAACAGCTCCCATGCCATCCGCCGGGCGAATCCGTTGTAACGGATCGTCTCTGGCGCGGTCTGCTGCGCCAGCTGAAGCGTTCCCAGCACGGCATCGTGGTCGCGCTGAAGGTGGTGCGCCCGAGCGACCTCGATGAGATGGCGGCCGCGCCGTGGCCTCGAGGGGATGGGGACGCTCTCGGCGTTGTCTGCTTGCCGTGCAGATTCGCCGCCCTGGTGAAGCTCCACCGCCACCGTCACCGCGTGGGGCTTCATGATCACGCGGCTGAAGGACGTCCATGGCTGGTAGTAGTCCTTCGGCAGCCGCTCCGCCACCCGCTGTGCTTCCTCCCACTGCACCCACGCTTCGGCGGCGTCGCCGAGCCGAGCGGCAGTAAAGGAAAGCTCGAAACACAGCGCCCCCCACATCGCCAGAAGGTCCACTCCTGCTTCGTCCAGGTGCGGCTGAATGGCCGCCATTCCCTGCTCGTTGATCTCCCGGGCCGCCTCGAAGTCGCCGCTGTCCCGATGAGCCTGCGCCAGGAACCACACCGCACACGACAACGCCAACGGATCCTCCGACTCCTGCGCGGCCAGGAGCGAACGCTCCGCGACACGCCACAGCAGATCCGCCGCCGGCTGGTAGGCGATGAACATCTGGCTCAAGCCGTAGACCTCGGCCAGCAGAGCTTTCGCACGGCGCCGATCAGCCCCGTGGTACATAGTGGCCGCCAGCTGCGTGTCCCGAAGAAGGTCCGGCAGGATCCTGCCGAGCGCGGTGCGATGGTCCGGGGAGGTGTGCCGCGTTCTCCACGCAGCATCCAGCCGGGCGCGCAGCACGTTCAACGGCTGAACAGTGCCGGTCGGCACCAGCGGCGTAGCGTTGATCGCCGCCCGTACGGACGCCAGAGCGGGATGCCCCGGACCAGAGAACATGCGTACGCTCGGGAGCTGCTCCCCAGTGAGCTCCGCGAGATTGTCGATCTGGAGGGCTGCGGCCAGACGCAGGATGATCGACAGTCGGGGCTCCGACTGTAGACGGCCGGACTCTACTGCCTTCAGCCAGGGCACCGACTTGCCGACGAGCCCAGCTAAAACTTCCTGGCTCATTCCCTTGCGCTTTCGCGCCATGCGGATTCGCTGCCCCACGGTTAGTACCGGGGCTGGGGGTTCGTTGGTACCGTTGCTCACAGGCCCTGCACCTCCTGCTGACTCGACATCATCAGGCTACGGTGCGGGGCTTGTTCTCTGCGAGGGGTTGCACGACTCCCACCGCCCCTGCCGACCCGCAAGGGTGGAAAGATCTAACCCACCCGGGCCGCTCTGCCCGCGAACCCGCATGCGGCGAGGGGACCAGCGGCTGTCGGTCCTCGGCCTGGTCGGGCCCGTACCGCTTGTCGTACTACTCGACCACCTTGCGCGCGTCACCAGGCGACTGGCAACGCTCCGCTTCCCAGGTAGAGGCTGAGCTTGTCGGCCTGGTCCTCGTGCGCGGAGATCAGCCCGTACAACGCGATGAAGACCACCGCCCTCACCGCAACCGCCGATCCACTAAGGGAGCGGCCTGCTGATCCGGAGTCATCCGCAGGAACCACACCTCGTCCGGCGTAGGCGGCAGGACTTGGAGGTCTCCTCGATCGCAGCCTGGGCGTAGGTGAGCTCGACCAGGAGGCTGATGATCCCGCCCACGCCCCCATCGCGCTTGGCGCTGGGCGCAAGCAACCTCACGCAGGATGAGCTAGTGATGATCTGGATGGGGCCCCTGCGGGTGCGCATGAGGACAGGTGGCGGGCGCCGATCTTCCGTAGTCAGCACATGAATTGGCGTACAGCATGTCCGGGCGTAGCAGCTCGGCGCGCGACCTCGGTATGCCGCCAGCGATAGCAGCGTCGATGAGAGCGCGGCCTAGCCACTCACAGTCCACCCGCCGGCCAGCCTCGCTTTCTAGCAGCGGATCTCCGGCGCGGCGGTGGGAGATCAATGCTGTCAGCCACGTACGGACCGCTGCGGGGATCGGGAAGGTGACGACGTCGCCCTGATGGCCGCGCACGGTGATGAGGACGGGAAGGTTGGCAGCCCCGTCCCCCACGGCGTGAAGGTTGTGATCAGTCAAGGCGGCCAGCTCTTCCACGGTGGCGCCGGTGGCTTCCAGCAAGGCAACAGCCACGGCTTGGATGATGCGGCCGCTGTCAGCGAGTTGGGAGACTCCGCGGCGCAGCAGGCGGCGTTCATCACGCCGGAGCGTTCGGCCCTCCGGCGCGACATCGAGGTGGCGTGAGAGGGCACCGCATCGCCAGGCGAAGCTGTAGAACGAGGACAGAACGGCGTATTTCCTTGCCGTAGTCGCCATCGCGAGCGCCTTGCCGGGCGTGCGGACGCCGATGGTGAGTGCACCCGTCCGTGCCTGCTCACAGTAATCAGCGAGATGCAGCCCTGTGGCATCGAGCAATTCCAAGCCCGGCTCCGCGTCCCGCAGCCAGCGCCGGAAGGAGGCCAGGTTCTGCAGGCGAGCTTGCCGTACGGCGGCGCTGTGTCTGTCCAGCAGCCAGGAGGCTATCGTGCGCCAGGTCTGGGGATCCAAAGCGTCGATGAGGTCGACATCGGCCGCGGGTACTTGGCCGCCATCGCCGCGCCGATGGCGGGGTCGTAGTCCAACGATCTGGCCAATGCTGGTTAGCTCTCCTACAGCGAGTGGCGGAGCGCCGCTCGCTCGCTGGAGAATGCGTCGAGCATCGCTGGTCAAGCACCCGTACGCATCTGCTGGCGTGCCGTGGGCTGGGACGGCCTTATGCGTGTGCGACATGCTTACCACGTGCTCGGGTCGAAAGCACGATGGGTGTCGCGCGTAGCCGGATGCTCGCCCTCCCGTGTCGGCCCCCGCAGCGGGTCGGTAGTGCGCGGCACCGTTGCCTCGCACGGCTTTCTGTTCATGCGGTGGTGAGCGACAGGGCTGAGGCCATCGCCCTCCTCCTCGCAACACAGTCGCATCGCGCAGCGTGGCGGTCGGTCGGTACGCTTACAGGCGCGCAACCGCGCGATGGAGAATGTGGCGTTGCCCGTCGCACGGAGGTAACGGTTCGGGCGGCCCGTGCCAGACAGCACTGTCGTCATCACGTAGATCTTCTCATGAACGCATTGGAACTCGGACATGGGCTGAGGTCCGCGGCATTTCGTGATCGGCAGCTGGGCGGGCGAATCCAGCTGGCGACTCAGCAGTACGGCATACTCCGTCCCTGTCTGGCCTACGCGTTGCCACAGAGCCACTCGCCGTTGAGCCGCCGGTGCCAACGCCATCTCGCAGCGGAGATCAGAGCCGTCGTGGGGCGCGTGACGGGGGTTAGCGGGCGGTTGGACGGTCCGTGCTCCGCCGACGGCTGGTCGGCGGAGCACGGGGCTTGATGATCTGGAAATCTCGCCGAACTGTTCAACCACAACAGGCGAGTCTGCCTTGACACCTGGGCGCTTAATGACTTTTCGCCGCATTCACGCCTGATCATCGGATTCCGCATGGCCGTTCGGATCACCAGTCAAGATCACGGGCAGGGACTGGATCGAGTTCGAGTTCAGGGAAGGAACTGGGATGAGATCGCTTTCTGGCAGGGCGAGGACCATGTCGGGGTAGCGGTCGAACAGGATCGGCAGCGCCAAGGTAGCTTCCATTCGGGCCAGTGACGCGCCGGGGCATGCGTGAGGGCCGCCGCCAAAGGCCATGTGCCGGGTGGGCGGGCGGGAGATGTCGAAGACGCCGGCGTCGGGGCCGTGCTGGTTGGGGTCGCGGCCGAGGAGACTGTAGGGGGCCAGGATGGCATCCCCGGCCGGGATGGTGATCCCGGCGATGGTGATGTCGATGCGCGGGTAGCGGGCCAGGAAGTTACCGATGGGGGCATCCCAGCGCAGGACTTCTTCGACGACGGCGGTCCAGGTCTTGTCCGGATCGAAGGCTGCGCGTTCGCGTGCCGTGGCGAGCTGGTCGGGGTGGGTGAGCAGCGCGCGGACGGCGTTGAGGAGCAGGCTGAGGGTGGTTTCGTGGCCTGCGGCGATCATGAGCCACAGCGTCCCCACGAGTTCCTCGTCAGTCAGCGCTTCGGGATCGTCGCGCCGGACGGCGATCAGTGCGGTCGTCAGGTCTGGGCCAGGTTGGTTCTGGCGCAGTTGGACGAGCTCGCCAAGAACGCGATTGATGTCCTGCTGGGTTTCGATGACCTCCTGCGGCGGGGTCGTCGAGCGGAAGATGCTCTCGACCAGATGGCGCAGGTGCGGGCGGTCGCTTTCGGGGACGCCGACGAGCTCACAGATCACGGTCATGGGAATGGGGTAGGCGAAGTGCTGGCGTATATCGACGACTCCGGCGGCATTGGCATGGCTGGGCAGTTCGTGGACGACGTCGTTGATGAGGGAAAGGATGCGCGGGCGCATCTGTTGGAGGCGGCGCGAGGTGAGGGTGCGGGTTACTGGGCGGCGTAGCCGCTGGTGGGCGGCGCCGTCCGCGGTGACCATGTTGGTGACTTTTACCATGCCGGTCAGGGGCCAGTCGTCGGGGATGTCCCCGTTTCGGACACAGGTCCAGGTGCGCCAGTCCTTGCTGATGTCTGGGTTGCTGAGCAGGTCGAGAAGCAGGTCTTGGCGGGTGATCATCCAGGCGGGGATGCCGTCGGGGAGCAGGACACGTACGACGGGGCCGGCGGTGCGCAGGCGGGCTGCCTCGCCGTGATGATCGGCACCGTTGGGGTCCAGAGTGATGACAGGCAGCTGATCAGCGAAGGCGGCGTCAATCCGAGCGATAGAGGCCGTGTCGGCTCGGTGGAAGTCGGGTGTGGCGGCGGGCTCGGGGTGTTGGTGAGCGGGCACGTGGTCCTCCGGCGCGTGAGACGGACAATTCCGGATGGGGGTGCGGGGGATTAGATCGGGGGCGGGAAGACGACCGGCAGGACGGCGGGACAGTGCGTCCAGGGAGAGGGTCGGACGGGGATGTCGGCGGGGTCGATGTTGAGCTTCATTCCGGGCAGCCGAGTGAAGGCGGTCTGTACGGCGGTGCGGGCGATGAGGCGGGCTGGATCGCGAGAGGGGCACTGGTGCGGGCCAGTGCTCCACGCCAGGTGGGAGCGGTTGCCCAGGTTCATGACTGGTTCGCTGGAGTGAATACGGGAGTCGGTGTTGGAGGCGGCCAGGCCGAGGACGAGGGCATCGCCGGCGCGGATGCGCCGGCCGCCGAGTTCGGTGTCGCGCAGGGCGAAGCGGGTGGGCATATGCGTCATGGGTGGGTCCCGCCATAGCACCTGCTCGAGCGCCTCGTCGATGCCCAAGCGGCCGCCGTTGACGCGGCCGCCCAGGCGGGGGTCGATGAGCATCAGTCTCAAGGTTTGGGCGATCCAGATCAAGGTGGTCTCGTAGCCGGCGCTGACCATGACGACGATCGACTGCAGCACTTCGGCGTCGTTGCGCAGGGAGGGGTGGGTGAGCAGAGCGTGGGTCAGGTCGTCGGCGGGTTCATTGCGGCGGGCGTGCATGACGGCAGCGAGAATGTCTTCGAAGCTGGCGTTGCCCGCCTGGGAGTCATCGCCGGAGCCGAACAAGGCCATGAGACCGTCCAGTAGTTCGAAGCCCTTGTTGGCGTCCATCCCGAACAGGGACGCGACGGCGAGCATGGGGATGATGGCGGCGTACTGGGCGACCAGGTCGGCGTGGCCGTGTTCGGCGAAGGAGGAGATCAGGTCGTTGCAGATGGTTTCGACGGAGCGGCGTAGCCGCCGGTGGTCGATGCGGGTGACGAGGTCGTCGAGCGGGGCGCGCAAGCGGCGGTGTTCGGCACCGTCGGCGCCGATGACGTTGGCACGCCAGAACATCATCGGCCCGAGTCCGCTGTCGGGGGGGACGATGCCTTCTTGCAGGTCGCGCCAGTTGCGGGCGTCGCGCGAGTACAGGGCCTCGTTGCGGGCGATGATGGTGATCTCCTGCCATCCCATGACGAGCCAGGCCCATACGCCGGGTTCCAGCTCCACGCGGGCCACTTCCCCCCACTCCTGGCGTAGGCGCTCATACATCTGGGCTGGGTCGGCGGCGGCGGTGATACGTGACAGCGGCATCAGGTCAGCGGTCGCGCTGAGGCGGGCATTCGGGTCGGCGACGGTGGCAGGTTGGTCAGTCAGGTGGTCGGCAGGCATGTGTGTCCTAGAAGCGGGTGGAGGTCAGCTCGGCCGCGTGGTTGACGAGCTTGATCAGTGCAGTGATGGAGGAGGTGCGGTCGCGGGCGTCGCAGGTCGTCAGCGGCGTGTGAGCGGGCAGGTCGAGAGCGTCGCGCAGTTCGGGCAGGGGGTGGTTGCGGCTGTCGGGGAAGAGGTTGACGGCCACGGCGAACGGCAGGGCGGCGTAGCGTTCGAGTTGGTCGAGCACGGCGAAGCTGTCGTTGAGGCGTCGCGTGTCCACGAGAGCGAGCGCGCCGACAGCGCCCTCAGCGAGGCCTTCCCAGGCGTTCCAGAAACGGTGCTGGCCCGGTGCTCCGAACAGGTACAGAGCCAACTTGGGCGTGACGGTGATGCGGCCAAAGTCCAGCGCCACCGTGGTGCGCTGCTTACCGGGCAGGTGGGTGAGATCATCGACGCCGGCACTGGCCTCGGTCATGGTCTCTTCCGTCCGCAAGGGTTCGATCTCTGACACGGAGCCGATCATGGTGGTCTTGCCAACGCCGAACCCGCCGACAATGAGGATCTTCGCGACCTGCTGCACGCTGTTGGGCAGGCAGCCGTCAGAGGTTGCGGAGGCCATCGAGTAACTCCTGCAGCATTTCGAGGGGAGGGCGCCCTGCTTGGGGGATGGGCGGGCGGGCGTGCAGGTGCCCGGAGTCGACCAGGTCGCACGCGACGATCATGACGACGCTGACGGGCAACTGCAGTTTGACGGCAGCCTCGACGAGCGTGTGCAGCCGTGCGCATAGCTTGAGGAGCGCCCGTTGCTCGCGCGTGGCCGTCAAGGGTAGAGGCGGCCCGTCGGACGCCGCCCGAAGCAGCGTGTCCACGCTGATGGTGTTACGTGAGGCTCGGACACGTCCGCCGGTGATCACAAACGGCCGCACCGCCTGGTCGGAGTATTCCTGGGGCGCGGCAGGCTCGTTCATGTGACTTCTGTGGAGCGCGCGGGTGTGGCGAGCGTGTGCTCGCCAAGGCGTCTGATCACCGCCTGCATCTGCTGGGAGACGAGCCTGGCGTCGACGTCGGCGAACGTGACGACGCCCAGGTGGGAGCCTTCAGCCGCAGCCCGGATGAGCAGCCATCCGCCTTCGAATTCAAACAGCATTTGTCGCACGGCGTGGGAACCGCTCCCGTAGGCCTGTGCCGTTGAGCGGCCCAGGGACTGCAAGCCGGCTATCGTGGCGGCGATCCTGTCGGCCTCGTCACGCTCGGTGGCTGTAGACCTGATCTTGGCCAGGCCGTCGGATGTGGAGACCACCACGTAGCGCACGCCGGGCACGTCGACAACGTCATTGAGCATCCAGGTGTTGTCCCGAGTGCTGTCAATCATCGGTGTTCCTCCTGCTGGGCTGAGCTGGGTGACGGTGTGGGGTGCTCCTGCTGGTCGGCTGGCACGCTGCGGGCACCCTGCAGGTATTGGCCGAGAAATTCGCTGGGGTCTTGGGCAGGAGACGGCGGCGCGGGCGCCGCTGCAGGTGGGGGGCCGACAGGTTGCGGCGGGTCGTGGCGTGGCGAGCGCCTCAGCGGCAGTCCACTGATTGCTGAAGCTCCGCGGTGTTCAGCGGCGGGGGCTGTGCCGAGGGCCGTCGGGCGCGGCGGCGAAGCTGGTGTGGGCGAGGCTGGCAAATGAGCGAGGGCCAGGACATCCTCATCGTTGAGGACCTCGACGGCCTCGTCCGGGACGAGCACCACGGCACGCACGCCACCAAACGGGGACTCACTCAGGTCAACTCGGAAGTTGTGGCGTCGGGCCAGGGTCCCGACTACCAGCAGGCCCGTTTGCATGGAGTCCAGCAGATCTTCCAGCTCCGGCAGTTGCCTTCCGGAGGCAATGGCGTTGACCTTGGCGAGCCGGTTCTGATCCAGGCCGACCCCTCCGTCATCGATGACGATGACGGCGCCACGCTGAACCATGCGGACCGTCACGTCAACGTCGGTGGAGGGCGGAGAGCACGTGGTGGCGTTGGCGAGGAGTTCAGCCACCAAGTGGATGAGCGGTTCCACCACAGGGGCCGCGGCGGCCAGCGTGATGTCGCCGACGACCTTAATGCGCAGGTAATCCACGATGCGGCCGGAAGCGGCCCGGACGACCTCGACCAGCGCCAGCGGCCTGGGCCACTGCTGGCCTGGCCACTCGCCACACAGCACTGCCAGGCCTTGCGCCGCGCGGGCCTGCTGGGCGGCGGCATGGTCCATGTTCATGACAGTGCGCTGGACTAGCTCGTCCCCAGGCCGAGCTTCAGCCAGGTATGTCGCGGCTTCTTGGAGGCGATGGGCCGAGGGCTGCACACGGCGAGCGAGAGCGACGAGCACCTGCAGCAGAGCTTCCCGCCTGCTGACATGCTGGTCGACAAGCGTACCAACCGCGTCTATCACGCTTTCCAACAGTTTGGTGATGTCGTCGCTGACGACGGGCTCGTGAGCTGCGGCCGGAACAGGAGCGTGGCTGACCGCGGCAGGGATGCGGGTTTCCACCAGGTGAGAGACAAGGCGATGCAGGGCGGAGTTCATCTCGGCCACGTGCTTCTTACGCCATCTGCTGACGTCATGGTTGTGGTCAGCCAGCAGCTTTTGCTGCCATGCGGAGAATGCCCGTGCCCGCTCATTTTGGTAGTCGAGCAGGCGTTGCACCGTGCGGTTCATCCAGCTGACGAAGATCAGCGTCATGACGGCGAGGGGGAGCGCAGCCGTGCATAGCGCTACCAGCAAAAATGCGGCACCGGAGCGGATAGCCACCACGACCAGCATGCTGGCGCACACCGTGCCGATCACGCTGAACCAAAACGCGAGCGACGTGAGCCAGCGCGAAACTGCGGGCGGCCGCGGTGGAGGTGAAGGGTCAGTAGCCATGATCACCTGGAGGTAGAGGGGGCATGAGTCATGTTCGGGCAGGCGAAGCTGGGGGCTGGTCGCCTCCGACGTTGGGAGATGTGTCGTGATCGAGGTTGGGTGGCGGGCCAATCGGCTAACCATCAGTGCGGATCTGCTCACAGCAGCGGTGACGCCCCGGACACGAAGTGTGATCACGGCTCGCCGCTACGCCAAGCGCCGCATTAGGGCCGTTAGGTCCCTGGTGAGGAACAGTCCGTCGGGCGTTCTCAGACTGACCCACCGACACCGTCCGGCGACCCTTCCCATGGCGGCTACGCATGGCAGCTCGGCTTGCGTGCCAGACCGCCCAGCACCGGTACGGAATAGTTGAGCGAGGTCCTGTCCTCATCGGGGTGCCACTTGTGCAACTGCACGACCCCTGGGCCGACGAGTTCCAGGCCACTGAACAACTCCAGCACCTGCTGCTGGTTTCGGAGTTGAGTGCTGGCGGCGGTGTAGTTCTTGGCGACCTCGCGCAGGTCCCCTGTGTCCTCGCCGTGAGAGATCGCCAGAAACGATCCCGGCGGTAGGCGGCCCATGATCTCACCAACGATCCGCTTGGGGTGGGGTTCCCCACGGTCAGGGAAGAAGTGCAAGACAGCAGCCAGCAGGAGCAAGACAGGCTGGGACAGGTCGAGACCCCACGACCTCATGCTTTCCAGGAACGCATTCAGATCCCGCAGATCACCCACCTGCAGGCTCGTGCACTCGTTTGTCGCCAGGAGTGCCCGGCCGTGGGTCTGCACCATCGGGTCGTTGTCCACGTAGACCACGCGAGTGTCAACCGCTTCCTCTTGGGCCGTCTCGTGAACGTTGGGAAACTGGACGCTCGAGGTGGGCAGACCGCATCCCACGTCGAGAATCTGACGTACGCCCGATCTGACGGCGTAACGGACAACGCGGATGATCCAGCGCCGGTTCGAGCACGCTATGTCGGGGAGCTTGGGATTTATCTTGGCAAGCCTCTCGGCCTCTTCACGGTCGACTTCGAAGTTGTCTTTGCCGCCCAGCCAGTAGTCATAGACCCGAGCAATTCCCGGCAGTGTGGCATCTATCCCTGAAACAGAAGTCATGTCGCTTTCCATCACTGATGCCCGCGCCGAACTCCTCAACTGACAAGACCGCCGGCGGGGCGGCAGCCAGAAGCTGCTCATTGGACGTTGATCGGCTCTTCGCGCTCACCTGGGTGATGTGACCGCCCCGGGCTGGCACCCGTGGCGCCAACAGGTGACACGCACGACGCGTGGCCCGTTACGAGCCATTGGTAGCGCGCCGAGGCGCTGGGCATGCACACCATCGCGGACACCTGTGCAGCGCAGCCGACCTGTCTGGAGGCGCTGGTGGCGACTCGAGACACGCCTGGAGCCAGGACAGCGAACTCGTGTGCCGCCTGGCAGTACACGGGTCGGCCAGCCGATCTTGTCGGCCCGCATGGCACGTACCGCCGCGGGCCGTGCGCCGAAACGCTGAGGGCATGCTCCATACCCTAGGTCAAGACGTACCCACCTGTCATCACCTGTACCTATACAGGTAGGCCAGATATCACGAAAACTGCTGAGGACACCCAGGTCATGACCTTGGGCGGTTGGACATGCCCCTGCCTTCGCTCCCTTTCGAAGTGCTGGGCGTGCCCTGGGGCAAGGTCGGTCTGGCGGGAGACTCCAACGGCACGAACCCCCTCGCGGAGGACACGTACCTCGAGGCAGAGACGCCGCGGCCAGTTGTCGCCCCGTAGGTGAGCGACGGAGAGTTGCCCAGGCGCACTCGCCGCAGAGCACGGCCGAAGCCAGCCTCCAGACCCATGTGAACCGCCGCAGACCTCTGGCGTTGGCTGTGATCCGCACGGCCGCCGGCAGGCAGCGTGGCGCTGGCAGTGACCGCGGTTAGCGGCAGAAGACCGTCAACCAAGCGCTAAAGGCACATGATGATGGCGTACCGGAACCAGGGCGGCCGTCTGATGCCTTGCCGCAGCGGCACCCGGGTGCCCGATTTCCGCGATGGGCCAGAGCGTCGTATTGGTCCGCGGATACTCGAGGAGCCGTTTCGGGTTGGAGGGTGCGGCCGCCTCTGCGCGGTCCGATCCCTGCCTGTCACCTGTCACCCGGGCCTCATCCTCCGGAGGCGGGTCAGCCGCGGCACCTCTCCCCTCCGCCCGATCGGGTGCCGCAGGGACGATCACAACGCTGGCGAGCAGCCGCCGCGCACGCGACGGTGTATCGCCACCAGCCGGTTAGGAAGCTCGCAGCATCGAACGCTGCTCTTTCAGGGTGGGCGGCCGGTCGCGCGCACTGCGTGCCACGATGATGGTCCGATCCCCCATGTCGAAGGTGGCGGTGAGCAGCAGCCCCGCCGTGCTCAGCAGATTGGCGTATTCGACGACGGTGCGCTCGCGGCCGTGGCGGGTGCGTGTCATCTGCAGCAGGTCCTGCGCGAGGCTCGGATGCGGTCTGGGCACCTCAGGCACCACGGATGCGACGATCCATAGCACGCTGTCAGGTCCGGAGAGGACCATCGCGGCCGCGACGCGGGCGAACAGATCGCGGGCGTCGCGGTCGGACAGGTCGTGGATCAGATCGGGGATGAGATAGAGGGGGTGAAAACGGATAGGGATCTCGGATCGCGCGCCGTGGTGACTTCCGCCTCCCCAGCGGCCGAAGAGATCGGTGCTCTGTGCAAGGCGGCGGGCTGCGGCATCGGCGTTATGGCCGTGTGCCACGAGAATCCCATTGACAGCGGGAAGGCGGAGGAGAATTTCAGACAGCAAGATCGCATCGCCGCCGATGGTGATCAGGTGTCGGACTTCGCCGGTGTCGGCCCTGATGGCATCAGCGATCGCCGGTGCCATGCTGGCGCTGCGGTGGGCCCGGTAGGCGGCGATGAGCTCGGCGGCGCCCGGCGGTTGATCGGCGATGAGGCCTTCGACGCTGCCGCGGCCAGCCAACAGTACGGGGTTTCCCATGCGTACGGTGGTGTGCATGGTTGCCAGCGACCTCCACCAGGGCCGTAGTGCGTAGATCATCACAGCGGGGCGCATGGATACTGGCCCGGCGCTGATGAGCAGGTGTCCGACGGTGGTCTGCTGGTAGCGCCCGCAAGGGTCCTGGCTGACCCATTCCTGAACTCGCCAGATGCGCAGGAGCCTTCTCAGGTCGTCACGGGTCAGCGTGCGCTGCCAGCTCTTCCTGTCCACAGCCTGCCTGCACCAGGCGTGCAGCTCATGGAAGCTGGCGGGCCCGTCCTCGAGTCGATCTGGAATGCGCAGCTCGCACAGCAGGTAGAGCGCCTCGAACAGGTCCAGACGGCGAAGGATCACTTGGATGGGCCACACCGGTTCTTGCGTGCCACCCCCGGACAGCAAACGCACATGGTTAACATCGCCCAATCGCCGCTTCCCCAGGGCGGATTCCATCACTGCTCCCTGGGCGGAAGCGGAGCTGGTGGTCACAAATCTGTGTCCCAGATCGGACAGATGGTAGACCCCGTCGGGCGTGCGAGGGGTCCATGTGTGGGCGTGAGCCACACGCAGTACGCGCTGGAGGTAATCGCGACTGCGGTCCGGTTCAGGCGTGGCCCAGTCGGCAAGAGCATCGGCTGTGGCGGCCGAGCGGGCAAGGCGGTCAAAGATTCGCAGCTCACACAGCGTATGGAGAGCGGCGTAGATGGGCAGGTTGTCGAGAATCCTCTGGATGGCTTGCCTCGCCTCGCCAACCTGGGCGGGCTCCACGTTGTCGGCAGGCGCGGGAGTGGTCATAGATGCCCCCTCATGGAAATGGTGAAAGTGGACGACGCCATCAAGCGAGAACTCCAGCTGGCCTGGCGCGATGCCACGCCACGGCGGCTGGCGAGCCGGGGCGCCGGATGAGCTACGGTGGCGCTCACCATGCCGCGGGCGGAAAGAACAGGCCAGCCGGCGATACGAAGGGGCCACCAGCCTGGCCATGTCCGCCTCGCTTGTGGAACATGCCCGGCAACGACGATGCGCGCATCGAGGCATCGAGCGTCCCAATGAGCAGGCCAGTTCTAGGGCGAGGAGTGCCGGCTCGCGGGCACGGCGATCATGAGGTGTTGACCGTGCGACAGGCTTCTCTCCTCATGCAGGCGGAGTCCGGCTTGTTCCATAAGGGTTCGAAGGTCCTCACTGGAGCGGTCGAGCCCGGTAAGGAGGCTGTCCCAAATGCGCATCCCGGGCTCGCCCAAGTCGACGCAGGGAGGTTGCGGCGCCGGTAGCGGACCATCGATGTACCAGAGCTGGCTGTCGCCGCTGGACCCGAGCAGGCTGGCGCATACGGCCGCAAGCAGCCGCAGGCATTGTTGGCCGGGCAGATGGCGCAAGAGACGGGCCAGGATGAAGCGGTCAGCGGGCGGCGCCTGTGTTGGCAGATGAGCGGCGGTCAGCTTGACCCGGTGCTGCAGCCTCTGTGCAGCCAGGTACTCCTTGGCGCGAGAGTCAGCGCCAGGCCACACCACCAAGGTGCCTTGAAGGTGCGGATGGGCCGCCAGGACGGCGGCCAGCAATTCGCCTTGGCCTCCGCCGACTTGGGCCACGGTATGGGCCGAGGCGATGTGGTCCGCTCCCAGACAGGCCAGATCACGGCCGATGGCGGCGGCGATGGTGTCGCCGAACTCGGCTAGACGGGGACTGTAGAGGGGCGCTTGTGGGGTTGGTGCGCTCGCCAGGTGGGTGTGCTGAGTCGAGATCGGGGCATGGTGGCTGCTTCCGCGGCGCGCCGGCGGCAGCATCTCGGCCTGTGTGAAAGACGTGAGCGCGGCGACCCTCGCGGGGCCAAGGGTGCCGAGCCGGAAGTGGCCGTCCTCAAGCACGACAATCTTGTGGTGGCGAAGGATGTTGAGGGTGATGGCCATGACGGTCTGGGTGGCACCACACCATGCCGCCAGGTCATCGCTGGTCATGGGGCCTTGCATGGCCAGTGCTTCGGCACCACCGCAGGTGATGAAAAGCCGCAGCTTACTCAGCCATGATGGCGAATCGTTGATGGCGGAAGGGGCGGCGACCTGCGGCGCTGGTCCAGTGGCAATGCTGTGGAGTTTGTGCGGGTGCGCGGGGTGGGACGGGGGTGTCGTCTCGGGATGGCTCATGCTCTTCCTTTCGCCACGGCGTTTCTCACAGTTGGTGTTGGTGGGCGTCCTGTCCGCGTCAGGTGTGGGCCAGGGGGCCACGCCGATCGCCGGTGGCGGGCCCCCTGGCCCCCGCCCCTCTTATGGCATGGGTCGGGGCGGGGAGACCGCGACCTGCTGCGGTGGGCTGCGCAGGTCGCGGTGAGGTTCTGGATCGGTATCCCAGCGGGTGCTGCTGTGCCTCCACTGGGGTTTCGGGCTGGGAGCGTCACCCCGGAACAGTGGCGCCAGAGCCGTGTGTGGGCGGTTTCGATACGGGTGGAGCCGCGTGTTATCGCGGAGGTGAGGCGTCCGGGTTGATGCGGGCGATCACAAGCGTCATCCCTGCCGGCAGATCCGGCTTAGCCTCGGCGGCGGGCAAAATGAATCCGGCATCCGTGAGCAGCCTGCTCAGCGCGAACAGGTCGCGCTCCTGACCTCCGACGGTGAGCGCCATCATGATCATGTCCAGTGCATGGCTAGGGTGGAGCCGAGCGTCTTCCATCTGGGGGTCTTCGGGGAGCACGTGTTCCATCAGGAACAGTTCAGCGCCGGGTCCGCTCTCGCCCATCGCCGAGGCGAGCCTTTTGAGAAGGACCGCGCACTGGTCGTTTCCGTAGTTGTGGATGACGCGTGAGAGCAGGTACACCGCTTGCGGACGGGGCGGGACCTCCTTGAACATGTCGCCGTTGACGACCTCGTACCGGCCGGTGAGGTCGGGATAGGCGGTGGCCAGGTGATCGCGGGCCTCGTCCGCGACCCGGTCGAGTTCGACCAGCACGCCACGCAGATGCGCATGGTTGCGCAGGGTCTCGGCGAGCAGAGTGCCGCGGCCACCGCCGACGTCGACCACGTACTGCTTGCCGACGAAGGCGCATTCGCCCTCGATGTGCCTGAACGAGCAGGTGGCGACGTGGGAGGCGATCCTGTCGCTGAAGCGGGACATGAACTCGTCGAAGGTGCGCTGGTCCGCCGCGGGCTGGCGTTGCAGGCAGTCATACAGCCCGCTGGCTCCCTGCAAGGCGGATGGCTTGCCGGTCAGGATCGTTGAGGGCAGGGATGCCATCGCCATCCGGGACAGGTCTGTGCCTCGCCACATCACGCCTGGCCGCATCGACCCGTGGGCGGAGCTGTCGAGGGTGCGCCCCGCCGTGGTCAGTTCGTATCCCTGGGTTGAACGTGTCACCAGACCGCCGGCTTCGGCCACGCCGAGGAAGCGCTCCAGCTTGCTGACGTCGACGTCCGGGGCGTCGGCGTTGATCCTCAACCAGTCGGCGAGTTCGGGTCCGGTGGCCGGCCCCTGCGCCAGGCGATCGGCCAGGCGCAACTCGCAGAAGGCGTACAGCACCATGTTGAGCGCGGCGGCATCTTGGATGCGCTGGATGTGCCGGCAGGCGTCCTCGGGCGCACGATCAGGGGCGGATTGACCGACGGGGTGCGGGTTGGGGGTTTTCATGGGGCGCACTCCTGATGGCTGTTGGTGGTGGAGGGGGACGGAGATGCTTCAGGTGTGGGAGTAAGGGCTGGCATCGGCAGCAACATGGAGCAGACGTCGAGGGAGCGGCGCAGGTAGTTGCGTTCCTGCATCTGGTCGGCGACTCGCTGAAGCCGATTGCGGGACAGCGACAGTGGAAAGGTGCCGAGCGTGATCGACTCTGCGGTCTTGGCGTCCAGCTTGGGGATGTATCCAAGCAGTGCCTTCGTCACGAGGGCGCGGTTCCCGTCCACCGCCGACTGGGCACAGGACATCGCGATCTGGAAGCGGGTGAGCAGGTCCGTGTGCTTGCTGGCCCATGTCTTGGTGGTGGCCCAGCCGGCGATGGGGAAGCTGTCCAGAGCGCTGTCCATGACGTCGACGAGAGTGCGGCCCCCGAACTGGCTAGCGTAGGAGGTGATGAAGGGCTCGGTCATCCAAGCGGCGTCGATAGGCTCCGCATCCGGTGCGGTCCTGCTGCGTTCCAGCCTTTCGGTCATCTTCTGCAGCGGGACGGCTGTCATGGTGACGTCGTTCTTGGTCAGGCCGTACTCTGCCAAGACGTATTCCGTGCTCAGGGTGCCGATGGACTCGAGGGTCACGACGGCGACCGTCTTCCCTCGCAGATCGGCGGGCGTGCGTAGTGGGCTGTCCTTGCGCACCATGAGTTTGAACGTGTTCTTGCCAGCTTGATAAGCGTCGGCGAGAAACTTGAGTTCGTCCGGCCTGGCCGCCTCGTGCTGGAGGGCGGTCACGTAATTCATGATCGCCACGTCGAGTTTGCCGGTCTGCAAGAGCGGTAGGGCTGCGCCGCCGCCCTGAACGAAGGTCGTATTGGCGCGCAGCCCTTGTCTCTCGAGATAGCCCCCCTTCGATGCGGCTACCTGCAGCGTCGCGGCCTCCGGAATGTACATGCTGCCGACGTTGACCGTCGTCAGCTGGGCACCGGGTGGGGCCATGCGTACCTCGCACAGCGAGGCAGGCTCGCGCGAACAACCACTCAGAACGGTCGCGAGAACGATAAATGCGACTAGAAGTATACGTTTTGTGCGTTTCATGAGGCGATCCATCAAGCGGTCGAGTCGGTCGACGTGGTGGCGGATGGAAGCCGATCGACAGGGCTCTATCGGGCCGCAGCGTGGACTTTGCTCCGCTCCCAGCCATGCGCATTCGGCGCCACAGGAGTCCGCGGCCGGACGCTCAGTACGGCTGCTCGCTCGCCGGGACGGTCAAGCGTGTGCCGGTGAAGGTCAGGCGTTCGTCGCTGCGTACCAGGCCGCGCCGTACCACCGGCCGCATGGTGCGAGCCACGTCGTGCTCGTGAGCGAAAGGTGCACCTTCGACGCACCTGGGCCTGGGGCCGGGCTGTCGGTGTCATGCCCGGACCCGTTGTTCTGCTTCCACCAGCAGTACGCCGCCAGCGTGTTCAGCGGAACCGGCTCCGAAGCGCCCACGAGATAGTCAGCGATCTTGAACTCGGCGACCGCCGCCAGCTCGCAAAAGTCCCAGAGGCAGCCGAGAATAGTGGGCTGGTCGGGCCACATTTCATGGCGGGGATGTTCGCGCGGCGGTAGCACCGGCGCTGTCACGACCGCCCCGGTGTGGGAGAAGGCGACGGCGTCGCGCTCACGGGCGAAGTGGTGGGCGCTGATGACGTCGGTGTGGAGGTGGCCGACGGCGGGGCGGGCGCCAGCATCGAGCTGACGTCCACCGGCTTGTCGAGCTTCTCATAGGAGTGCACGAGGGCCGCCAGGTGCTGGAGCGCCTCGGCATTGAGCTCCGCGGGGAACCTGCCCAAGGCGATCCGTGGGAGAACGCCCGGCTTGATCTTGGTATACGTGCGCATCACCTCGGTGACCTCGGCACGATTGGCGGCGGCGTCTTGCTGGCCGCAGAGAAGTGCACGCTGCAGTCGCTGCACGATGTCGGAGTGCTCGCGAGCGTAATCGGCGGTAACAGCCCAACCGGCAATGGGAAGCAGTGCTGCTTCGCCCGCCATCACCACGTCATACAGCTCGCGCCCGCCATTGTCCCGCCACTCGGTGATGAAGGGCTCGGTCATCCACGCGGCATCGGCCAAGCCGCGCTCCAGATTGAGGGCCATGTCCGGTAAGGCAACCTCGGCGAACGCGACACGAGAGTCGCTGACGCCCTCAGCTTTGAGCGCCACCTGGGTCGTCAGCGTGCCGACACTGTGCAACGTTGCCACAATGACCTTGGTCTTGGTCTCCGCCAAGTCCGCCAAACGGTGAATTGGGCTGTTCGCCTTGGTCATGAGTTTGAACGCACCCGGAGCTCCCTGGTACGCGGGCGCGATGACGGTGACACTGCCAGGAGCTCGGCCCTCCGCAATGAAGGCGGTCACGTAGTTAACGATGCTGGCTTGGAGCTGACCGCCTTTCATCATGCCGATGGCCGGTCCGCCGCCCTGCACGGTCACCGGTTCGACGTTCAGGCGTTCTTTCGCGAAGTACCCCTTCTTCATCGCGATGTAGAAGGCAGCGGAATCGGCGATCGGCATGACACCCACCTTGAGCGTGGCAATGTCGGTGCTCGCGGGTGTGGCACTTGTTGCGGCGCATGCCGTGTTGATAGTTCCAGGAACGGTGCCTTGGGTTGAGGGTGCCGCGCGACGATCAGTATCGGCCGTGCAGGCACCCAGAGCAGTGCTCAGGAGGAGCACCACCACGCATGTGTTCACTTTGTGTATCGCCATAGGAGCTCTCAGTGAGGATAGGTGGTGTGAGGAGATAGCACGCCCAACGACCGTGGCGAAGGGTCTCGTCTGTCCGAGCAGACGCTGCCGACTATGAGCCGGCAGACGAGCAGTGCCCCATCTGCGGATGCCCGTCCTCCTCAAGCGACGAGTGGGGCGGTCCAGGAAGCAAGGGGCATCGAGGCGGCCCGGTGCCAGGCTTACTGTTGGTCATGGAGTGGGCGGCTGTTGGCGGACGGCCTCCGAACCGGCCGCTACGCGTTCGTCCGAGTGGACGGCTATGGATGGCGAGCAACGTGCTGGCGTGCGCGTGACCTCCTTTCGGGTTTAGTTGCCGATGCCGCAGGTCGCGCCTCTATGCCAGGTAATGTCGGCGACTCCAGTGGCTGTGTGTCACACGGCCGCCGGAGGTTGTTGTGCCCTGCGCTGACTTACGGACCCCAGTCAGCGCAGGGCACAACCCTCGCGGACGCCCCCCGCCCGGGCGTCCTGCCCTCAGCCGGCCACGTGGCCATCCCTGGCGGCGGCGTTGGCCGCCCTGTGACACGGTCATTGAGGCTGAGGTGGGCTCGATCTCCTCACAGCGCCGCGTGATTATGATTGCCGTAAGGCGGGCGCGGCATGATCGCAGAGGGCTGCATCCCCCACGTCACGGCTTCCCAGCCGTCACGGCTGTGCCCGGCACCTGGCTGCGCAACGACGCACACATGCCAAAGGTCCCGTTTCACAGCCAGCCGACCGGACCACCTCACGCATGGCTCACGCACCCTAAGACGGGCCCACCAACGTTGACAGCGCCCATCCAGGCGATCGGTCTCGCTTGTTGCGTGCTTGGCGAAAAGGGCGTCCTTCCTGACGTGGCCAGCGTTGCGTTGGGATGACTAGACCGCTCCCCCACGACAGCAGGATTGGATGATCCGGCGCAGGTCAAGGGACTCTTGCCGTACGGTGCATTGCGCGCGATCCAGGACCCCGTCACCCTCTGACGACGCTGACGGCGGCAACCGTCCATGCGCCGGCGTGCTTTGGCGGCCATGTCGTGGGCCAACGAGCTCAGCGCACGGACCGTCGCGTTCGAGGGTGGTGGAGCGTGATGCAGCGGCCCGGTTCACGGGTCGGCCCTCAGCGCGCGCCGGGACGCGTCGCACGGGCCGTTTCGGACCGCTCGTTGGAGGGCTGAAGGCCATGCCACAAATCCTATTCCAGCCCGCACCTACCTGTCACTACCTGTACCTACCTGATTAGCATTATCCCAGGTCACATAGGGTCAGCCCATGAGTATTGACCTGCTCGGACCCGACCCGATCTATCGACAGCTCGCGGCCGTCATCCTCAAGCGGGTCAATGACGGCACCTACGCACCCGAACTAGGTCCCATTCCTTCGGAGGCGGCTTTGTGTGAGGAGTTCGGTGTTTCCCGCAACACCGTGCGTTCCGCCGTTCGGACATTGAACGAGGAGCATGTGCTGCGCACTGTCATGGGGCGCGGTACATACGTCATCCCGATCGATCGACGGATCGCCGCCGTCATCGTCGACCGGATCAGCAACGGCACCTACCGGCCTGGCCACCCGCTTCCGTCCGAGGCCGCGCTGGCCAAAGAGCAGGATGTCCGGCGCGAGAGTGTGCGCTCCGCGATCGCCCACCTGACCGAGGAAGGTGTCTTGCGCACCGTAGCAGACCAGGGCACGTTCATCGCCCAACGTGATACGGCGCCGCCCAACGAGTAAAGACGCGGGAGCTTACAGGTTTCCTGAGCCGTTTCTGAAGGCGAGTCTCATCGATCACGTCATGCTCTTGGTTGGAGGCCCGGATCGGCTGGCGCAGCCTGGCCCGTTGTGTGTCTCGCTGGGGGTATCGAAGGGGCGTCAAGCGCGCCGGCGAGGCGGACGGTCACTCGTGTGCGGGTGCTGGTCAGGTGCTTCGACCTTAGCGGGAGTAGATGCCCTTCGTGGTCACAGGTGAAGTCTGAGCGGCGGGGTCGCGCCGTGTTGCGCGCGACCCCGCCGCGCCCGCCCAGGGCCGAAACCGGGCCCGAGGGGCGGGTAAGCCGCGGCATCCGATCACCGCCAGAGTTGGAATGCCGTGGCAAGCGATCACACCGGCCACCTGGGCTGGGTGTAGGTGCCTCAGGTGGCTGTTGGTGTGGACGAACAGTGGTGGTGGTTCAAGCTCACAGGCGGCGGCTTGTTGACGGGAGCCGCTAACGCACTCGACCACCGGTTGGGGGTGTCAGGCTGACAGTCCAGCACTGACGATGTGGTCCGCTCCCGTGATGCTTGCAGCACGGGATGAGAGGAGGAAAACTGCCAGGGCTGCTATCTCCTTGGGATCAATCATGCGACCAGTGGTCATGCCGACGGTGGCGGGCAGGGCTGCATAGAGAGCATCAAGGCTCACGGCGTTTTCTGCTGCCACGCTTTCCCAGAGGTGGGTAGCTGTTGGGCCTGGGCTGATCGTATTGCTCCGCACACCGTATGGCCCGTATTGGATGGCCAGGTGCTGACTCACCGCGATGAGCGCTTTCTTCGCCGCACCATAATCTAGGGGGCTCAGCCCCGCTCGGCGCGCACTCAGCCCGGCAATGTGCACGATTGCACCTCGACGGGCGATCAAATCAGGCAGGAGCTCGTCGGCTACGCGCAAGGCGCTCACCACATTGACGTCGAAGGTCGCCTTCCAACGCTCAATGATGTGCACCAAATCATCCTGTAGCGAGGCGCCTTCAATGCCTCCGACGCAGTTGACCCAGAAGTCCACCTCGCCCAGATGTTGTCGGACGCGGTCGCCGAGTTCAGCAGAGCTCTCGGGAAGCGTGAGATCAACCTCCACCGAGGGCACTTTGAGGATGGCGAGGTCGTTACTGCCCTTTCGAGAGGCGGCGACGACTTCGACCCCTTCCCTGCGCAGTTCACGAACGACCGCGAGGCCGATGCCTCTGCTGCCGCCGGTGACGACAGCGCACTTACCTTCCAGGCCAAGGTCCATGAGTGATCCTGTAGAGGGGTGGGCTGCAAGAGCCGTCAAAATACGAACGCGTGACGGAGGGAGTGTCGGTCGATGTAGCTGGTCGTGGCAGCAATCTCCATCGCCACGTGCCCCGGTGTATCGCCTGTGATCAAGCCCAGAACAGCCCACACCACCATGGCCAATTCCTCGGGATGGTGGGCGAAGTGGGCGACAGGATGATCGGCATAGAACTCCAGGCCGGAGCATTGCTGAGCGGCCAGCGGCGCCGGCAGCGTCGTGTTGTAAGCGTCGGCCAGGGCGCCCAAATCCCAGAGCTTGCCAAGAGCCTTGGTCCGGGCGAGACGGACCCTGATGGTCCCCGGAGGGTCTTGGGGCACAGACGGTCCCACGACGACTTCCAGGGACAGAGAGCGGGTCTCGATCACCTGACAGAGCCCTTCTACGCCAGGTGCGACATCTTTCCCCAGCAAATGCACGAAATCGACGGGGGCAAGTGCGGCCTCTGCATAGGCAAGCCAGCCCTCCAGTACGGCGTGAATGGGCCATGCATGCCACCGCGTTCCGGGCGGAACGACCTCCGCCAGCCTCTGATAGATGTCTGTGTCTGGCGGTTCGGCCAGGAGTCGATTCCACGCTGAGCACATCCCGGCCTCGGGCATGGCGAATTCGTCCCAGGTGGCGACACACGTGCCGTGGACCATGGCTTTCCAAGGGATGACGTGCTGCTGTTGGGGGCCTCGATACAGGCCATGCATGGGGTTGTGAGGTCCCGGCCCCCCCTGGGATCCGGGACCTCCGCCCGCACCGTCGGAACACCACGGGGTGCGGGGGTCATCACACCGCTGCCAGTCGACGGCGGCCTGTGCGCCTGGGGAAAGCTGTGGGTACGACATCTGGCCCCCTCTGCTGTGATGGCTGTTTCCGGCCAGGCGCCGCCGTGGATGCTCGGCATTGGAGCAGCCTGGTGGCTCGCCAGCTGCAGCGGTGATCGATTTGTGGAAATCACGATTACCGCTCAGCCGGTCACCTAAGTGCGTGGCTGGTGAATACAGGGAAGTATTCGACACCCAAGTACTCAGGTGCGCTATCGAGACTGTTGGGGCGTCTGGGCGTTCCTAGACTTGCCCCCAAACGATCTCCTGTCAACCGTTTGACAAAAGATCATTTGAGTTCTTTAATCAAAGCCTGGAGCCCAGCACGCCCTCTGGCTCGTCCCGCCAGATGGGACCCGCTTAGTGGCGCAAAGGAGGCTGCCTGATGACAGTCCCAGACAATCTTGAGCCCTTCACCTTGCCTTCCCTGACCTGCCCGTTTCCAGTTCGCGTCAGCCCTCACGTGGCTGCGATCCAAGCGGGCACCCAACAATGGGTTGAACATTTCGACATACTCACACGACAACAGATGCACCACTTCACCCGCGCCGCCTACGGCGAGCTCACCGCGCGCGTCTATCCCTACGCACGCCTCCCGATGCTGCAGTTGACCGGCGACTGGATCAGTTGGTTGTTCGCCATTGACGACGTGATCTACGAAAGCGACGGCTCCGTCGCTGCGGCGCAAACGATCCCAGAACTACGCCGCGTCTTGACGGGCGATCACAAGGGCAGCTCCGGGTTCGGACGCGCGCTGGCCGACGTCTATACCCGCATCGCCGCCGTGGCGAACGCCGAACAGCTCCGCCGTTGGACGACGGCCACAAGCGAGTATCTGCTAGCGCAGTTGTGGGAGCTGGCCAACCGGACCGATGACCAGGTGCCCACCCTGGAAGCGTACGTCACGATGCGACGCTTCACCGGCGCCATGCACACGGTCTATGCGCTCATCGACATCGCAAGCGAGCGCCCCCTTGCCGCCAAGATGTGGTCCGACCCACAAGTTCACGCGCTCCGCCGGCATGCGGTCGACGTGGTCGTCTGGGATAACGACCTGATCAGCTGGCCAAAGGAGCGGCTGTCGGCCAACGGCGTTAACAACCTGGTGTCGGTGCTCATTACTCATGAGGGGCTGTCGGTCCAGCAGGCTATGAAGCGGATCGTCCGCATGCGTGAGGAGGCCGTCGCTCACGTCGCCGCCCAGGGGCAGTTGCTCATCGGCCGCCGCCACGACCCCCTGACCGCGCTGGTGCGGGGCCTACAGGCGTGGATCAGCGGAGCCCTGGCGTACTCGACTCGCAGTTCCCGCTACATGTCTGCAAGTAATCGCGCGGAGTCAGCGGGCGATGAAGTCCAAGACGTCGACCGCCAGTGAGCTCGGGGCGCCGGCCTCGCCGAGGGCAAACCGTATGGCATCGGTCAGGCTCAAGGCGGTGCCATAGGCGAAGGCTTGCTGGTAGCCCTGCTCGCCGATCAGGTCTTGGACCTGGCGAGCGCAGCGGGCGTGATCGTCTGCGAAGAAGGGGCTGCCCAACATGGGCAAACCATACTCACGCCAGTTCACCTCGGCCGCGCCCTGGAGCACTGCGGCCGCTGATGCCGGGTAGCCGGCTTGGATCACTAGCTGCGACAGAGCCTCCAGGCACAACACGATGCCTAGCACGTCGTGGAAATGCCGTTTGATCTTCAACGCGGTGCACAGCGACGCGATGGCCTCCGCCGTCTGCTCGAGCGCCCGCATGGCCAAGGCCTGCACGTATAGGGCGTAGCTACGCAGCCACAACTCGCCGGTGGCCTGGCAGTGTCTCAGGCATTTGGCCAGTAGCGGGAGGGCTTGATTCGGTTCCTCTCGCATGATGACCACGAGGGCCAGCTCCACCACGGCTGGCAGCAGGCCTTGATTAAGGTGATCGAGATCTCCGCGAAGATATCCGAGAGCCTGGCCGAGGTAATCGCCGGAGGCCCGCAGATCACCGCTCAGGAGGGCAGCCGTGCCGAGCATCTTGGTGGCGACCACGACGCCCTCCAGATAGCCGATGCTGATGGCCTCGTCGCGGCAAGCCCTGGCGGCAGCGGTGGCGCGCTCTAAGTCGCCTTGTGCGTTGGCCAGGTAGGACTCGGTCCACAGAACCTTGCACCGTGTGGGAGAGGGCGTGGCGTTAACGCCGAGAGCGCGCCGAAGGTGGTGACGTCCTTCGGCGCTGAAGCCACACGCCACCCACAAGAACCACAATGCACTAACCAGTTCCAGCCCGTGGCCGGCCTCGCCCGGCTGGGTGAGGCTCCAGTCGACGGCCGCTCGCACATTCGACAACTCCACGCGCATCTGGTTGTACCAATGCACCTGCCCGGCGCCGGACCAGGCCGCCTCTCCTTGGTGGGCCAAGGCGAGGTAGTAGTCGCGGTGACGTCGACGTAGTCGCTCGCTCTCTCCGAGTTCAGCCAGCCACATCCCCCCGTACTCGCGCAAGGTGTCCAGCATCCGGTAGCGGCTGTCGGTCTCGCGCCGAAGGATGGACTTGCGGACAAGCGCGTCGAGTAGCGGAGCGATCTCCCTGCCCGCCTGGGTATCTCCACAGACAGCTTGGGCCGCCTCAACGTCGAATCCGCCAGCGAAGACCGACAGCTGGGCCCAAAGCAGGCGCTCGTCAGGTTCGCACAGTTGATGGCTCCACCCGATCGCGGAATACACGGTGCGGTGTCGATGGGCCGCCTCAACGTCGGCCTCGGTCCCGCGCAGGGCCCGGGAATGGTTGAGGTGGGCAAGGAGCTCCTCAAGCGAAAGGCGGCTTAGCCTGAATCCACGGCGTGAAACTTTGAGCGAGGACCAGGAAATCAAGTGAGGTGCCCTTTGAACTGGGAGGATGGGAGTTCTTCACGCTTC